>JAIFNE010000076.1 GCA_020047875.1 Hydrogenophaga sp. | reverse complement strand
ACTCGATGATCGGCAAGCTCATCGTGCACGGCGACACGCGCGAGCAGGCGCTTGCGCGCATGCGCACTGCCCTCGCCGAGACGGTGATCGAGGGCATCAAGACCAACATTCCGCTGCACCGGGAGTTGATGGTGGACGCCAGCTTTGTCGCCGGTGGCACCAACATCCATTACCTCGAAGAGTGGCTGTCGCAGCGGGAGCGGTGACGCTTTCCCTCCGCGCTGCCTCAGCCATTCGCCTGCGGTAGCGCCCGGTAAAGCCGGTTTGCGGTGTTCCAGAACAACAGCCCCTTGGATGGCCCATGTCCTCTCTCTTTGAACTGGTGTTGATCGTGCCCGAGGCGGGGGTCGAGGCGGTGAGCGATGCGTTGGATGCGCTCGATGCGCTGAGCACCTCGGTGGAAGACGCCGACGCCATGACCCCCGCCGAGCAGGCCCTGTTTGGTGAGCCGGGCATGCCACCGCTCGCGCGTGGTGGCGCTGTTTGCTTCCGACGCCGCGGCGCGCGAGGCAGCCACGCTGCTGCAGGTGCAGACATTTTTCGAGTCTTGCTTGGTCGTGGGTGTGCAGGCCGTGCCCGAGCAAGACTGGGTGCGCCTCACCCAATCGCAGTTTGCGCCGGTGGAAATCACACCCAGCTTCTGGATCGTCCCGACCTGGCACGAACCGCCCGCCGCCGCCCGGCAGGTGCTGCGCCTAGACCCTGGACTGGCATTCGGCACCGGCACGCATCCCACCACCCGCATGTGCCTGCGCTGGGTCGCAGCCCGCTCCTGGCAGGGCCAGCGCGTGCTCGATTACGGTTGCGGATCGGGCATTCTGGCCATGGGAGCAGCGCGCTTCGGCGCGGCCGAGATCGTGGCCGTGGACATCGACCCGGCCGCGGTCGAATCGACTCGCCTCAATGCCCACGCCAACCAAGTGGTGCTTCAGGCGGGCCTGCCCGATCTCGCGAAGGGTGCGTTTGATCTGGTGCTGGCCAACATCCTGGCCACGCCGCTCAAGGTGCTCGCGCCGCTGCTGTGCGCGCACGTGGCGCCAGGCGGGCATCTGGTGCTGGCGGGCATCCTGTCGAGGCAGACCGATGAACTGCGAGCAGCCTTTGCGCCCTGGGTCAATCTGGCTGTCAGCGATGAGGAAGACGGCTGGGCGCTGATGACCGCGCAAAAGACCTGACCTGCGCTGCCTCGGGCGCCCGCGCAAGCGCGGTATTCGCGGGCCGTCGGCTGGCGCTGCCTGCAATAATTGCCGCATGAGCCTCATCACCCGCTGTCCGGCCTGTGCGACGCAGTTCAAGGTCGTTCCCGATCAGCTGAAACTCTCGGCAGGCTGGGTGCGTTGTGGTCACTGCTCCGACGTTTTCGATGCAACGCGCTACCTGGAAAACTGGGTGGCCGGCTCGGTGGCGCCAGAGCGCTCTGGAGAGCCAGCAGCGCCGCCCCCCCCGCGTCTTGACGAGCCCGTGCGGTCGCAGCAGTCGCTACCGAAAACCGCTGCGCCGAACGCCACCATCGCGGCGCTCGTCGCCCGGCAGCAAGGCGACCACGATCTCGGGGAAACCGCTGACTTTCATGCCGAATTGCAGCGCTTTGCCAAAAGCCTGCCCAGCAAGCCGGCGATCGATCCGCAAGCTGCCATGTCCAGCCTTGCGGTGCCAGCCCCCGCGATGGTTTCGGCACCAGCGCCCCAGGCCCCTGCTGGCCTCCATGCCGTTGAACACGCGGCCGATCAGCCTGCAAACAGCCCGGCGCCCGCAGCCCGGGAACCTGACTTCATGCGCCAGGGCCGCCGGCGCGCGTTCTGGCGGTCCCCGGGCGTGCGCGCGCTGCTCTCGCTGGTGGCGCTGCTGCTCTCAGCGGTGCTGGCTGCTCAGTGGGCACTGCACGAGCGCGATCGGCTTGCAGCAAGCCATCCCGCCTGGCAGCCGCTGCTCTTGGGCCTGTGTCAGCCTTTGGGCTGCTCGATCGGTGCGGTCCGCGATCTTCAGTCCGTGGTGATCGACAGTTCCACCCTGACGCGGCGAATCGGCGATTTCTATTCGTTCGATCTGGTGTTGAAGAACAACGCCGCCATTCCCCTGGCCGTGCCTGCGCTCGAACTCAGCCTGACCGACACCGCAGACGCCGTGATTTCGCGCCGCGTGTTTTTGCCGGAAGAGCTACCGGGCGTTCCGCCCATGTTGCCCGCCACCAGCACCGTCCCGGTCAGCCTGAGACTGTCGCTCTCGGTGGGCGGTGACCTGCCGATGGCCGGTTACCGCGCCCTGGTTTTTTATCCCTGAAACTTTTATTTGGAAACTGTATGGCTGTTCTTGTCTGTGGGTCGCTGGCTTTCGACACCATCATGAATTTCGAAGGCCGCTTTGCCGAGCAGATTCTGCCCAGCCAGCTGCACATTCTCAACGTGTCGTTTCTGGTGCCCGCCCTGCGGCGCGAGTACGGTGGCTGTGCGGGAAACATCGCCTACGGATTGCGACAACTGGGCACCGAGGCTGTGCCGCTGGCCACCCTGGGTAGCGACGGCATGGCGTACCTCGACCGCCTGGCTGCGCTGGGTGTGGATACGCGCCACATCGCCACAGCGGCCGATAGCTACACCGCCCAGGCGATGATCATGACGGACCGCGACAACAACCAGATCACGGCCTTTCACCCAGGCGCCATGTCGCAGGCCCACACCAACCCGGTGCCCGCGCGGGATGACATCCGGCTCGCTATCGTGGCGCCCGACGGACGCGACGCCATGCTGCTCCATGCGCGGCAGCTGCATGCCGCGGGCATTCCGTTTGTTTTCGATCCCGGTCAGGGGTTGCCCATGTTCAGCGGGCCCGAGCTGGCGCAGTTTGTCGAACTGGCGACCTGGGTCACTGTCAATGACTACGAGGGCCGCATGCTGTGCGACCGCACAGGTCTCTCCCTGGCGGCGTTGTCCGAGCGGGTAGAGGGCCTGGTGGTCACCCTGGCCGATCAGGGTTGCGAGGTGTGGCAGCGAGCTGCCCGGACCCACATTCCTGGCGTGGCCGCTGCCGAGGTGCTCGATCCCACCGGCTGTGGCGATGCGTTTCGTGCAGCCTTGCTGCATGGTCTGGCACAGGGCTGGGATCTCGTTCGCTGCGTGGCGCTCGGTAACCGCATCGGCGCCGCCAAAATCGCCAGCCGGGGTGGTCAGAACTACCGGTTCGACGCCAACGCCTGAAGTCGCTCCGCGCGTTCATGCCGGAGCATGCTTCCATTGACCAGTTAGCGTCCCACGACACGAGCCGACAGGCGAAAAAAAGCCCGGCGCTTTGACGCCGGGCTCTTCCAGTCACGCGAGGGCGACTTCAGGGCTTGCTGGACGTGGGAAACGGCCAGGCAGCCTGAGGATTCAGCTTGGTCTGGGCTCCCGGTGCCGCCGGCTTCTTGGCCGGCTCAGCTTTTTTTGCTGAAACTGCCTTTGTCGGAGCAGCCTTCTTCACCGCTGGTTTCTTGGCCGGCGCCGCGGCCTTGGTTGGTGCCGGCTTCTTGGCCGGGGCTGCGCTCTTCGCAGGTGCCGCCTTCTTCGCTGGCGCGGCCTTCGTCGCCACCGCTTTCTTCGCCGGTGCCGCCTTCTTCACAACAGCCTTTTTCACCGGTGCGGCTTTCTTCACCACGGCCTTTTTCACGGCTGTGGCTTTCTTCACCACCGCCTTCTTAACCGCAGCGGCCTTCTTCACCACCACGGTTTTGGCCGCAGCGGCCTTTTTCGCGGGTGCTGCCTTCTTGGCGGGTGCTGCTACCTTCTTCGCAGCAGGTGTCTTGGCCGCAGGGGCCTTTTTCGCCGGGGCTTTCTTAGCCGGGGCTTTTTTCGCAGTTGCCATTGTGTTCTCCTTGATCAAGTTGCAAAGAGCACTTCAGCCGATCTTGGTGCCGGCGAAGCGATTCAGCGCCATGGTGTCGGATGGATGCATCCATGCAAGACACCATGGTGTTGAATGACGTGACAAAACCCCGTCGCCCACACCGAGGTGCAGAGAACGGGGTTTCGAATGGGGAGGGAGCATGTGTGAAACGGAGCCGGTCCCGGGCTGGCTGATCAGTCCCAGGACAGGGCGCCGCCCGTCTGGTATTCGATCACGCGGGTTTCAAAGAAATTGCGTTCTTTCTTGAGGTCGATCATCTCGCTCATCCAGGGGAACGGGTTTTCTTCGTTCGGAAACATCGGCTCCAGGCCAATCTGCGTGGCGCGCCGGTTGGCGATGTAGCGCAGGTAGCCCTTGAACATCGACGCGTTCATGCCGAGCACACCGCGCGGCATGGTGTCTTCCGCGTAGCGGTACTCCAGCTCCACCGCCTTGACGAACAGTGCCTTGATCTCGGCCTTGAACTCAGACGTCCACAACAGTGGGTTCTCCATCTTGATCGCGTTGATCAGATCGATGCCGAAGTTGCAGTGCATCGATTCGTCGCGCAGGATGTACTGGTACTGCTCGGCAGCGCCGGTCATCTTGTTCTGGCGACCCAGCGCCAGGATCTGCGTGAAGCCCACATAAAAGAACAGGCCCTCCATCAGGCAGGCGAAAACGATCAGGCTCTTGAGCAGCGTCTGGTCGGTTTCGTGGGTGCCAGTGTGAAAGTTCGGGTTGCTGATGGCCTCGATGAAGGGGATCAGAAATTCGTCCTTGTCGCGAATCGACTGCACCTCGTTGTAGGCGTTGAAGATTTCGGACTCGTCCAGACCCAGCGACTCCACGATGTACTGATAGGCGTGCGTGTGAATCGCTTCCTCGAAGGCCTGGCGCAGCAGGAACTGGCGGCACTCGGGCGCTGTGATGTGGCGGTAGGTGCCCAGCACAATGTTGTTGGCAGCCAGCGAGTCGGCGGTGACGAAGAAGCCCAGGTTGCGCTTGACGATGCGGCGCTCGTCATCGGTCAGTCCGTTGGGGTCTTTCCAGAGCGCGATGTCGCGGCTCATGTTCACCTCTTGCGGCATCCAGTGGTTGGCGCAGGTGGCAAGGTATTTTTCCCATGCCCACTTGTATTTGAACGGCACCAGCTGGTTGACGTCGGTCTGGCCGTTGATGATGCGTTTGTCTGCCGCATTCACCCGGTGGGCAGTGGCCGCAGGGGTGGTCCGCGTGGCGCTGGGGGAGCTGATTGAGGAGGGCAGCGGGTCGTGCGCACCGGGCTTCAAGGGTGGCAGCGACGTGGCGGCGGGCTTCAGGGCGGGAGTGACTTGTTCGTCCCAGTTCAACATAGAAGTATCCAGTTCAAGCAATTATCAAAGTGTGGGCACGAAACGCCAAGCATCCATGCACGTGAGCGGCTCGGGTTGTTGCTGTGTCGCATCGCGGTGCGCTCGCTCGGTGCCAGCAGAGCTCACCGAGCGCCGTCGCTTTCTTCACTGACAGGCTTCGCAACCCGGGTCGTCGATCGCACAAAACTTCACATCGGTGGCGGGTTCCATCGCCAGAGCAGCGGCGCTTGATCCAGAGGCTTCACCGCCCACCGCGACCGCGTTCAGTTGCCCGGTGCGGCCAGTGGATTTCTCCGCCTGCGTGGCCGATGAGGTGCGCAGGTAGTAGGTGGTTTTCAGGCCACGCAACCACGCAAGTTTGTAGGTGTCGTCGAGCTTCTTGCCCGACGCGCCAGCCATGTAGATGTTGAGGCTCTGCGCCTGGTCGATCCACTTCTGGCGCCGCGCGGCGGCTTCCACCAGCCACAGGGGTTCGATCTCGAACGCGGTGGCGTACAGGGCCTTGATGTTCTGCGGAACCCGGTCGATGGCACGCAGCGAGCCGTCGAAGTGTTTGAGGTCCATCACCATCACGTCGTCCCACAGGCCCAACTGCTTGAGGTCTTTCACCAGGGCGCTGTTGATCACAGTGAACTCACCCGACAGGTTGGACTTCACCGAGAGGTTGCCAAAGCAGGGCTCGATGGAGGCATCCACGCCGATGATGTTGGAGATGGTGGCGGTCGGCGCGATGGCCACGCAGTTCGAGTTGCGCATGCCGTCGGCCGCGATCTTTTTGCGCAGCGCTTCCCAGTCCAGGCTGCTCGAGCGGTCCACATCCACATAGCCACCGCGCTCGCGCGCCAGCAGGTCCAGCGTGTCGCTGGGCAGGACACCCCGATCCCACAGCGAGCCTTTGTAGCTGGCGTAGCGGCCGCGCTCGCGCGCCAGCTCGGTGGAGGCCCAGTAAGCGTAGTAGCACACCGCTTCCATCGAGCGGTCGGCAAACTCGACCGCTTCGTTGGAGGCGTAGGCAATTCGCTGCGCGTACAGCGCGTCTTGAAAGCCCATGATGCCAAGACCCACCGGGCGGTGGCGCATGTTGGAATCGCGCGCCTTCTTCACCGCGTAGTAGTTGATGTCGATCACGTTGTCCAGCATGCGCATGGCGGTCTTGATCGTGCGCTGCAGCTTGTCGTGGTCGAGCACCGGGGTGCCGTCTGCGTCAGGCCTCAGGTGTTGCAGCAGGTTGATCGAGCCCAGGTTGCACACCGCGGTTTCGGTGTCGCTGGTGTTGAGCGTGATTTCGGTGCACAGGTTGGAGCTGTGTACGACGCCGATGTGCTGCTGCGGGCTGCGCACATTGCAGGCGTCCTTGAAGGTGATCCACGGGTGCCCGGTCTCAAACAGCATGGACAGCATCTTGCGCCACAGATCGGTAGCGGCCACCTTGCGATAGGGTTTGATTTCACCCCGAGCCGCCTTCTCTTCGTAGGCCAAGTAGGCCTTTTCGAAATCGGCGCCGAACAGGTCGTGCAGATCGGGTACGTTGTTGGGTGAGAACAGGCTCCACTCGCCCTTTTCCATCACCCGCTTCATGAACAGGTCGGGAATCCAGTTCGCGGTGTTCATGTCGTGGGTGCGGCGGCGGTCGTCGCCGGTGTTCTTGCGCAGTTCCAGAAATTCCTCAATGTCAAGGTGCCAAGTTTCCAGGTAGGTGCAGACCGCCCCCTTGCGCTTGCCACCCTGGTTCACGGCCACGGCGGTGTCGTTGACCACTTTCAGGAAAGGCACCACGCCTTGCGACTCGCCATTGGTGCCCTTGATGTGGGCGCCCAGCGCGCGCACGCGCGTCCAATCGTTGCCCAAGCCGCCAGCAAACTTGGAGAGCAGCGCGTTTTCCTTGATGGACTCGTAGATGCCGTCCAGGTCGTCGGGCACGGTGGTCAGGTAGCAGCTGGAGAGCTGCGAGCGCAGGGTGCCGGCGTTGAACAGCGTGGGTGTGGATGACATGAAGTCGAACGAGGACAACACCTCGTAGAACTCGATGGCGCGGGCCTCACGGTCGATCTCGTTGAGCGAGAGGCCCATGGCCACGCGCATGAAGAAAGCCTGGGGCAGCTCAATGCGGCTCTTGCGCACATGCAGAAAGTAGCGGTCGTACAGGGTTTGCAGACCGAGGTAGTCGAACTGCAGGTCGCGCTCGGGCTTGAGCGCGGCGCCCAGCCGCTGCAAGTCGAACTGTTGCAGCTTCTCGTCGAGCAGGTCGTTCTGTACGCCCTTCTTGATGAACTGCGGGAAATAGTCGGCGTAGCGCGCGCCCATCTCAGTGGCCGGCACGTCTTCGCCCAGCACTTCCTTGACGATGGTGTGCAGCAGCAGGCGAGCGGTCGCGTAGGTGTAGTCGGGGTCTCTTTCGATCAGGGTGCGCGCCGCGAGGATGGACGCCTTGTAGACCTCTTCCATGGGCACGCCGTCATAGAGGTTGCGCTTGGTTTCGGCCACGATGGGGTCGGCCTTCACGTCGGCACCCAGGCCCAGGCAGGCGGCTTCGATCAGGGCTTGCAGGCGCGCGAGATCCAGCGGTACGCGCTCCCCGCCGTCCATCACATGCAGCACGGCCTCGGCGGGCTTGGCGGCTTGCACCTGGTGGGCGCGCTCCTGGCTGCGGCGCTCGCGGTACAGCACATAGGCGCGCGCCACTTCGTGGTGGCCGCTGCGCATCAGGCCGAGTTCTACATGGTCCTGCACGTCTTCAATGTGGAAGGTGCCACCGCCCGGGCGCGAGCGCATCAGGGCCCGCACCACGGCCTGGGTCAGCTCGTCCACCGTCTCGCGCACGCTGGCCGATGCCGCGCCCTGCGTGCCGTGAACCGCCAGAAACGCCTTCATGAGCGCCACCGCGATCTTGCTGGGTTCAAACGACACCACGGCTCCGTTGCGACGAATGATCTGGTACTGCGCGAACACCGCGCTGGCTGCAGCCAGGGGCGTACGGCCTGATGGTTGTGCGGCAGCGGTGTGCAGGGGGGGTGCGGCGGCGTGGGACGGAGCTGGGTGCTGCGAAGCGTGTTCGCCAGCGGGTTTTGGCCTGTCGCGCTGTGCTGGTTGTCCGGGGTGCGCGCAGGTCCTGAGGGCTTGGCGCGAGGCGGCGGGTGCCAGCTTCGTGAACGCAGCACACACTATATCTGGTGTGTGGTACCAGTTCAATGCGCTACCGGTAGTGTTTTGCGAGAAACCCACACGTCTGATGACGGGCGTCGCCTTGCCGCCAGAAAAAAGCACAACTCGGTCGGGTGTGGTCTGCGCGAGTGGCCCCGCCACACCGCCCGGCAGTGCTGAATACACGGATGGCCAGCCAGCATGCATGCGGCTTTTAACGCGATTTGTGTCCGCATCCCTTGCCGATGCTGGTGTGATCCGACGATTACGCGGGGCGTGGGACGCCGTTTCCCTGGGTGAGGATCGGTTTCGATGGCTCGGGTGAGGGGAAACACGTAGCTGGAACCCGGGGCCCGGATCGCGCTTGCGACCTGGTGCGATGTGCTCGTGTCCCGCGACATACGCGATGGGCAGGCGCTTGGCGAGGGCGGCGCAGAGCTGAACCAGGGTGGCGTATTGCGCCTGCTCGAAGCGCTCGCCCTCCAGGCCTTCGAGCTCGATGCCGATCGAGTGGTCGTTGCAATTGTCCCGCCCGCGCCAGCACGATGCACCCGCGTGCCAGGCGCGTGAGTCGATGTCGACGAACTGCACCAGTTCGCCGCACCGCCGGATGAAGAAATGAGACGACACCGCCAGGCCGCGTATCTGCTCGAAGTAGGGGTGTGCGCTCCAGTCGAGGCGGTTGGTGAACAGTTGCTCCACCTCGTGCCCGCCGTACTGCCCCGGTGGCAGGCTGATGGAATGGATCACGACCAGATCCACCGTGGTGCCTTGCGGCCGTGGACCGAAGTTGGGCGATGGACAGGCGCGGGCCGAGGCCAGCCAGCCAGCGCCGTTGCTCCAGACGTCGCCCGGGACCGGGGCGTTACTCGGTGTCTGCATCGTCGAACGCGGGGTCTTTCGGCATGGCGATGCCCAGGCGCTGGATGCGGTAGCGCATCTGACGCAGGTTCAGGCCGAGGCGCGCGGCCGCTGCCGTGCGGTTGAAATCGGCCTCCTTCAGGGCCTTGAGCAGCACCTGGCGCTCCTGATCGTCCAGGTACGTCTGCAGGTCGTCAGGAATGTCGGCGCTGACTTGGGTGCTTGTCACGGTGTCTTGGAATGCTGGCGGCGTGATCTTCTCCGGCAGACCGACGCTTGTTTCCTGGGCACCGAAATCGGCTGGTTCCAAAGTCTGGCCGTTGCTCAGCGCGAGCGCGCGCTGCAGCAGGTTTTCCAGCTCGCGCACATTGCCGGGCAAATCGCGCGTCTGCAGCCAGGCCAGTGCTGCTGCCGACACCTCGGGCACCGCGACACCCGATTCCTCACACAGCTTGCGCAGCAGCGCGCGCACCAGCTCGGGCAGGTCCTGCGTGCGCTCGCGCAGCGCGGGGGTTCGCAGCTCGATCACATTGAGCCGGTAAAAAAGGTCCTGGCGGAAATCGCCGCTGGCCACCAGCGCTGACAGGTCGCGGTGGGTGGCGCTGACCAGGCGCACGTCCACCGCCTCCTCTTGCACGCCACCGAGCGCACGCACGCGGCGCTCCTGGATCACGCGCAGCAGCTTGGCCTGCATGGCAAACGGCAGGTCGCCAATCTCGTCGAGAAACAGGGTGCCGCCGCGGGCCGCCTGGAAGTAGCCATCGCGGTCCTGGCTGGCGCCGGTGAAAGCGCCTTTGCGTGCGCCAAAAAACTCCGACTCGATCAAGTTTTCGGGAATGGCGCCGCAGTTGACCGCAACAAAGGGCCCCGCTGCCCGGTGGCTGCAATCGTGGACGGCGCGCGCCACCAGCTCCTTACCGGTGCCAGACTCGCCGGCAATGAGGACGGGCGCCATGCTGCTGGCCACCTTTTCGATGCGAGCCTTGATTTGCAGCATGCAGTCGGCCTGGCCGATGATGCGATCGAGGGCGCGCGTGCCGACGCCGGCAGCCGCCAGGTGAGCGGTGGCTTGGCCATGTCGGTGTGCGCCGATCGCGTTGGCTGGCATCTCTGGCCGCGCGCGCTGGCTCTGCAGCGCGGCGCGGACCGCCGCGCGAAGCTGCTTGAGGTCGACCGGCTTGGTGAGGTAGTCAAAGGCGCCGGTCTTGAGTGCCTCGACCGCATTTTCCGCCGAGCCGTAGGCGGTGATCACGATGCATTTTTCGGCACGTCGCTCCGCGTTGAGCGCGTGCAGCAGTTCCAGGCCCAGGCCATCGGGCAGACGCATGTCGGTGATGAGCACGTCAAAGTGTTGCTGCGCCAGATGGTCGCGTGCCTGCGCCAGATCACCCGCAGCAACGACTTGATGTCCTTCGCGCAGCAAGGTCAGTTCGTACAGGGTGCGCAGATCGGGTTCGTCGTCGACGACCAGCACCGAGGCGATCGGGTTCACGGCCATGCCTGGGCGCTCAGCGGTTGGTCGGCGGTGGCTCGCCGCGGGTGCGGCGCGGCCGCATGATCGGTGGCAGCGACTCGGCGTAGGCCAGGTTTTGCTGCACTGGGGCGCGCTGGCCCTCGGTTGCCGGCATCAGAACCAGAAACTCGTTGCCCTCGCGCTGATCCAGCGCGCTGCGCTGGTAGGTGATTTCAGCGCCATAGCGTTCGCACAGCTCGCGGCAGATGTACAGACCCAGTCCGCTTGAACGGCTCTCGGACGAAAAGAAGGGTTCGAACAGGTGGCGTCGTACGCTGGTCTCCAGCGGCTTGCCATCGCTCCACACCGAGAGTCGGCAGCGATCGGGCCCGCTGGGCTGGGTGATGACGCGGATCGACGCTGCCTGGCGGCTGGCGTGGCGCAGCGCGTTGTCCAGCAGGTTCACCAGCAGTCGGCGCAGATGATCGGGGTCGAACCCAACCTGAACTCCGCCGGCGTGGGTGTGCACGCTGAGCACGCCGGGTGCCGGGTTCTGGCGGCTCCATTCGTGTGTGATCTGGCGTACCGTCTGGTCCAGAGGCAGGCTGGGCGCTTGGAGACTGGCGGGCTCGGGCCGCACGCGTGCCACGTTGAGGATGTCATCGACGATGCGCGAGAGTCGCTGAGCATTCTGGTCGATCATGCGGGTGAGCCGCTTCTGGCCGGCATCCTTCACCTCCTCGTCGAGCAAGGCGTTGGCTTGGGTGATGGCTGATAGCGGATTGCGGATTTCGTGCGCCACAGCGGCCGACATGCGGCCCATGGATGCCAGTTTTTCGGTGCGCACACGCGCCTCCACCTCCCGCAGGTCTTCGAGAAACAACACGCACAGCCCAGCGGCCTGACCCGAGCTGTCCTGTGTGAGTCGGGTGCGCGCATGCAGCCGGTGGGTGGTGTGATCGTCCAGCTCGATCGTCAGTTCGCTCTCCAGCGGATGGCCCACCACAAAGGTTTCGTTGACCAGATTGAACAGCCCGGCCCAGTTGTCGCGCGCGGACAGCAGCAGTTTGGTTCCTTGCATCTGGCGCTGACCCATCAGCATGGCCTGCGCGGCCGGGTTGGTGTTGCGCACCATGCCGTGCTGATCGACCACCAGCACGCCCTCGGTCAGACCCTCGATGACAAGCTCATTGACTTGAGCCTGGCTGCGTGCAGCCGCCTGGCTGCTCTGCGCCACCGCTTCCTCACGGGCAAGCCGGGCGGCCAGCTGGTTGGCGAGGAAAGCCACCAGGAAGAAGCCGGTGCCGGTCAGGCCGGTCTGCAGAAAACGGGCGGTGGACACATCGGTCAGCAGCGGCGCGCTCAATGACGCCTCGACCAGCAGGTACAGCGTGATCAGCGCGGCGGTGCCCAGCGCAAACACCAGCGAGCCCAGGATCGAGGCCAGCAGCACCGGCAACGCAAACAGCGGCGTGTAGTTAATCCCGCCCTGCTGGAAGCTTTGCAGCAGGGCAAACACCAGCAGATCCACGCCGATGGTGAGCAGCCATTGCAGGCGAAAGGAATAGCCGGGCTGTACCGGACGCCACCACACCAGGACGGCGATGGATGCGCTCAGGTGCACCGCGCAGACCGCCACCAGCCAGGGTGGCCCGCCCGAGCCGGTCAGCACCACGAAGGCCTGCAGCAGCAGCAGCACCCCAGCGATGAACACCCGCGCCCGCATGAAGGCGCGCCAAAGTCGGGAGAATGAGCGAACGCGCTTGGCCTGGCTCCGCGTGCTGCTGCCTTGAATGTCGAGTGCCGACAGCCAGGATGGGGCGAACTGCGAGGAGTCGTCGTGTGCCATTTCAGCAGACGGTGGCGACGGCCGCGCGGGGTGGGTTTGGCGTCATCCGGCCTGGCCTTCGCGCAGACGCCGATGGTCTTCGCAGCAATAAGCCCCTTGCTTTCCACGAACCGCATCAACCTCAGGCAGGTGGGTGCCACAGTGCAGGCAGGCAACCATGACGGTGGGCGCAGGCAGTGGTTTAACCTCGCGCCGCGCAGACGCCTTCGCGTCGCGATCCACTGCGCGGCCCTGACGCCAAAACCAGAAGCCCACCACGATCACAGCGAAAACCAGCAGGTATTTCATCAGCGGCGTCGGTTCAGCGGTTGCTGAGCAACACTTCGATCACAAAGCGCGATCCGACATAGCCCAGCAGCAGAAAACCGGCGCCCAGATAAAGCGTTCGTGCGGCGGTGCGGCCGCGCCAGCCCATGCGCCAGCGGCCCCACAGCAGAAGACCCATGGTGGCCCACGACAGGACGGTGAAGATGGTCTTGTGGTTCCAGATGAAGTGATCCAGGTACTGCTCGGAAAACAGCGCGCCGGCCAGCAGCGTAGCGGTCAGCAACACAAAGCCAGCGCCGATGAAGCGGAAGGTGAGCCGCTCCAGCGTCAGCAGCGGCATGGAGGCGTGCGTGGCCGTGCCCAGGCGCATGGACTTTTCGGCGCGTTGCATCATCCAGGCGTGTACCACCGCCACCGCGATCAGGCCGTAGGAGGCAATGCCCAGCGCCCAGTGCAGCGGCAGCCAGGGCGAGCGCAGCGTGGTGTACATGCTGCCGGGAAACAGCAGCGCCAAAACGATGGCCAGCGTGCCCAGCACCGCCAGCGGCCAGCGTGCCTGCATCTGGGGAAACATGCGGCTTTCAATCAGGTACACGGTGAACACCAACCAGGCGGTGACCGACAAGGCGGGCGCAAAGCCGAAGTGCACCGGTCGGTCGAGCAGGTTGACCGACAGCACCAGCAAATGCAGCAACCAGGCCACCGCCAGCAGCGCCCGGGTTTGCGGCGCATTCAGACGGGGGTAGGCCCAGGCGAGTACCGCATAGGCCAGCGCCGCCACGGCCGACAACAGGGCCGCAGTCGGGTGCACGGTCAGGGCGGGCAGCAGGTTCATCGGC
>JAIFNE010000177.1 GCA_020047875.1 Hydrogenophaga sp. | reverse complement strand
GCCTACCGCTACGGCTACGGCGTGCTCGACGAAAACCTGAACATGCAGGTCGATCCAGACGAAAAGAAGGTGTATTTCGAGATCAGCGACTACACCAACTCGGTGTTTTTCGAGAGCCCGCGCTGAGCGCGCTCACACCCAGCCCAGCCCGCCCAGCACGGCACCCGCGGCGATCAGCCACAGCAGGTGGATGCGGGTGCGCCACACCAGCAGCGTGGCGGCCGCGGTCAGCAGGTACAGCGGCCAGTCGGTGTCGGGCTGGTTGTGCGCGACGGTGAGCAGCCAGCCGGTGGCGATCAGCAGCGCGATCACGATCGGCGCCATGCCTGCCTTGAAAGCCCGCACCGAGCGCCGTTCCCGGTGGCGGTGCGCCCAGCGGGTGGCCGTATAGGTGAGTACGGAGGACGGCAGCAGCGTGGCGGTCATGCTGACCACCACACCCAGCAAGGCCAACCCCCAGGCCGGCCAGCCCGCGCTGGCACCGCCACCCGCGTTCAGCCCCAGGTTCCAGCCGAGCAGCGCAATGAACAACACGTTGGGCCCCGGCGCGGCCTGTGACAGCGCGATGGAGGCGGTGAACTGCGCGTCGCTCAGCCAGCCCTGCTGCGTCACCAGGTAGCGGTGCATGTCGGGCGCGGTGGTGATGGCGCCGCCCACCGCCAGTAGGGACAACGAGGCGAAATGGCTGAACACCGCCAGCCAGTCGAGCGCGTTCGCTGTCTCTGTCATGGCTGCTACCGTCGCTGGGCTGGGCGACTGCCCAGCCGCCTGTAGGCCCACAGACTGGCGCTGCCGCCCACCACCAGCAGAACCCAGACAAGCGGCAAGCGCAGCCAGGCAATCGCCACGAATGTGGTCAGCGCAAAAGCCGCGCAAGCGCGCAGCCCGAGCGGACTGTCGCCCAGCGCCGCCATCAGCTTAATGCCGGTGGCCGTGATCAGGCCAGCCGCCACCGCGCCCATGCCGCGCAGCGCACCTTGCGCAGTTGCGGTGTCGGCAAAACGCCCGTAGAGCACGGCCAGCAGCAACACCACCACCAGAGGTGCGACGAGCATGCCAGCCAAGGCCGCGAGTGCGCCCGGCAAGCCAAAGTAACGCCCGCCAATCATCAACGAGAGGTTGACCACATTGGGCCCGGGCATCACCTGAGCCACCGCCCAGTCTTCGACGAACTGCTCGCGTGTCATCCAGCGCTTCTTTTCGACCAGTTCGCGCTGTACCACCGCCAGCACGCCACCAAAACCTTGCAGCGCCAGCCAGGTGAACGAAACGAACAGATCGGTCAGCGAAGCCGGGGCGAAAAGCGATGTATCCGGCTCCTGCCCTGACAACGGTGGCACCAGCGGGTCAGCGGGCATGACAGCCTGCCTGGACTTACCGGGCAAGTCTGCTCAGAGTGGGACAGTGATCATCGGCAGCAGGCCGTTGACATCGAGCGGCTTGGTGACATACCCCTTGATGATCGGAATGGTGGCAGCGCGCTCCCGGTCTGCAGCCGATCCCGATGAGGTCAGCATGATCACAATGACCGTGTGTTTGTTGAGCAGAAACGGCGTGGCCTGCGATGCCACCTCGAAGCCGTCCATGCCCGGCATGTTGATGTCCAGGAACACGCACGTATAGACGTCCATGGGATCGTTTCGGAAGAACGTCAGCGCATCCTCACCATTGTCGAAGACCAGCAGTTCACCGGTGAAACCGGACCGCCGGATCATCAGCTCGTGGTAGACGTTGTCGGCCTCGTTGTCGTCGATCAGTATCACTCGCTCGTATCGCTTCACGCCGGTTCCTGTTTGGGTAGGGAATTTTTGGGCAATCGTAAGGTGAAGCAACTGCCTTCATCCACCGTGGATTCCGCGGTGATGCTGCCACCGTGCAGCTCAGCAACGCGCCGACAAATGGAAAGACCTAGTCCAGTGCCTGGGTATTTCTTTTTGTGATTCAAACGCCGGAACATTTCGAAAGCCGTGTCGATCTTGTCGGCTGGTATGCCGATGCCGTTGTCTCGTACCGACAGGTAGACCGCATCTTCGTCGTCGCGGCAGGTGATCACAACCACCGGCGGAGCGCCGAGACGCGCAAACTTCAGCGCATTGCTGACCAGGTTTTGCAGCAGCAGGCGCAGCAGCGTCGGATCGCCCCAGACGGACTGCAGGCTGTCGACGATGATCTCGCCACCCGCATGCTCCAGGCTGAGCGCCAGGTCTGCACGCACCTCATCCACCAGCTGGGAGAGATCCACCTGCTGCAGCGTCATGACCTCAGGGTTCAGCCGGACGAATTTCAGCAGATCGTCGAGCAGTCGCTCCATCCGAAGGCCACCGTTGCGCACGAAGTCCAGGTAGCGCCGGGCTTCTCCCGGCCATTGCATCTCGTCGCTCGAGGCCAGCAGGCTGGTGAAGTTGTTGATGGTGTTGATCGGTTCGCGCAGGTCGTGCGAGATGATGTGGATGAACCGCTCCTGTTCGATCGTCCGTTGCTCCAGCATGCGCATCGTTTCCTGGAACTGGGTTTCACGCTCCTTGCGGATCTGAACGTCCTGGGCGCGAACCACGATACCGAAGATCTTTCCATCCTCTCCCCACGCGGGCTGGTAGGTCACTTCGAAGGCGCGTTTGCCGAGTCGGGGGAATTCGAGCACAGCCTCGAACTCGACGTTTTCGCCCGCGAGCGCGCGGTCCATCGGCTGACGGATCACTCGCTCGAACTGTTCCTGTCCGACGATCGCCGCAACGGACTGACCGACGATCTCGCTGGGTTCGCGGTCCCAATAGTCCAGATAGGCCGGATTCACGAACTGGTACACGTACTGGAGGTCCACAAAGGACTTGATGTCCCGGCCCGAAGTCAGCAGGGCGCGCATCACGGCGGTGTCCTGCTGCATCTGGTCCTCGGCGAGACGGACACGATTGCGCTGCAGTCTGCCGCGCTCCAGCAGGGTGCTGGCGAGGCTGGAGAGGGATTTCAGAGACAACACCTGATCGGGTGATAAAGCTCGAACCTCATGGTCGATCACGCAGATGGTGCCCACCGCCAGACCGTCCTCGGTCACGATGGGCGAGCCCGCGTAAAACCTCACGGGGCTGGCGGCATCCGTTGTCAGCGGGTTGTCTTGAAAGCGTTCGTCCAGGGTGGTGTCGGGGACCACCATGACCTCATCGGGGCACAAGATGGCGTGGGCGCAAAAGGCAATCTCTCGGCTGATTTCGACCGCTGCCATGCCCTGCCTGGACTTGAACCACAGCCGACGCCCGTCGACCAGAGACATCAGCGCAACAGGCGTGCCGCAAATGGCTGCAGCAAGCATCGTGATCTGATCGAAAGCCTGGTCTGGGGTGGTGTCCAGGACTTCAAAGTCACGAAGTCGCTCCAGTCGCTGGTCTTCGTTAGGGGGCAAAGCTGCGGATTTCAAGTTCCATATCCAATCGCCTCGCATCACGCGAGGGGTTTTCGCGCTGGCAGCTGCCAGCAGGCAAGCCAGCCACCAGATGGTCTTACTTGCTCCCCTCTCATCACAATTTTATGGCATCCAGTCGGCGCCGGAGTCAACTGAAGTCGGGCGAACTGGCAAATGTCACACGGACATGCCGCCAGAGACCTCGATCACCGCGCCGTTGATGTAGCTGGCCTCGTCGCTGGCCAGGAAGGCGTACACATTGGCGATTTCTTCAGGCCGACCCAGGCGCCTCAGCGGCACACGCTGCTCCATCTCGCTGATGACTTTTTCGGGGATGGTGGAGAGTATGGGTGTGGCGATGAAGCCGGGCGCCACCGCGTTGACGCGCACGCCCTTGGGGCCGAGTTCGCGACTCCAGGTTTTGGTGAAGCCGATCACGCCAAACTTGCTCGCGGCGTAGTTGGTCTGCCCGAAGTTTCCATAGATGCCGACCACGGAACTGGCGTTGAGGATGACACCGCTGCCCCGGCTCGTCATGCTATCGGCCACAGCTTGGGCGCAGTGGAAGACGCCGCGCAGGTTCACGTCGATGACGCGGTCGAACTGCTCCAGCGTCATCTTTTGCAGGCGAGCGTCTTGTGTGATGCCGGCGTTGTTCACCAGCACATCGATGCGACCGAAACGCGCCAACACAGCTGCGACCACCGCGTCCACCATATTGCGCTGGGTCACGTCCATCACAAAGCCCACAGCCTGGGTGCCGAGGGCTTCACACTGCTTTACCGCCTCGTCCACCGCGGTCTGTTTCACATCGCAGACGATGACGGTCGCGCCCTCCTGGGCGAACTTGATCGCGGTGGCCAGGCCTATGCCCTGGGCCGCGCCGGTGATGAGGGATATCTTGCCTTCGAGACGTTTCATGACAAAGTGGATTTGAACCAGTAAAAAGCGGCCGGGCAGGGCGCGCGCAAGGGGCTGGAGTTTAGGGCCGCGTCAAGTCATCCTGCTGACACGCTGGCCACCTCAATACACCGGCTGGTGCGCGCGCAGCGTGGTCTTGACCGCAGCACTCAGCACGAAGCCGTCACCGAACTTCGATGCCAGTTCGCCACAGCGGCGCTCGAAAGCGTCCAGCCCCAGGCCGTAGGCAAACTGCAGGGCGCCACCGGTCCAGGCGGGGAAGCCGATGCCAAAGATGGAGCCAATGTTGCCGTCATGCACGCTGGTGAGTACGCCTTCTGCCAAACAACGCGCAGTTTCCACCGCCTGGCGGTACAGGATGCGGTCTTTGACCGTCTGCAAGTCCCAGGCCACGCCCGGCTGTTCAAACAGGGTTTTCAGCTCGGGCCACAGGTGCTTTCTTTGCCCAGCGGGGTAGTCATAAAAGCCCCCGCCGGCAGCGCGGCCTGGGCGCTTCAGCGCTTTCACCATCCGCTCCACCAGGAGCTCGCCCGGTGTGGCGGTGTGGGTTTTTCCTTCGGCAGCCAGGTCGGCGCGGGTCTGGTCGAGCACGTGCACCGAAAGCGAGAGCGCGGTTTCGTCCAGCACGGCCAACGGGCCCACCGGCATACCGGCCTGCATGGCGGCGTTTTCAATCACCGCGGCCGGAATACCTTCGCCCAGCATGGCCGCGCCTTCCATCACAAAGGTGCCAAAGGTGCGGCTGGTGTAGAAGCCGCGCGAGTCGTTCACCACGATCGGCAGCTTGCCCAGCGCCTGCACGTAGTCGTAAGCGCGGGCCACGGTTTCATCGTCGGTTTGCCGGCCGCGGATGATCTCCACCAGCTTCATTTTGTCCACCGGGCTGAAGAAGTGGATGCCGATGAACTTCTCAGGCCGGCTCGATGCCTGCGCCAGCCCGGAAATCGGCAGGGTGGAGGTGTTGCTGGCGAAGAAGCCGCTGAACTCGGGTGTTTGGGCCAGCATGGGTTCGGCTTCCTGCGTCACCCTGGCTTTCAGCTCGCGGTTTTCAAACACGGCTTCGATGATCAGGTCGCAGCCCGCCAGGTCTTGCGCGCTGGCGGTTGGTGTGATCAGGTTCAGGATGCCTTGTTGCTTCTCAGCGCTCATCTGGCCCTTGTCCACGCGTTTCTGCGTGAGCTTGGCCGTGTAACCCTTGCCCTTTTCGGCGGCCTCGCCGCTCACGTCCTTGAGCACGGTGGCGATGCCGCGGGTCGCCTGCGAGTAGGCGATGCCCGAACCCATCATGCCGGCGCCGAGCACGCCCACCCTCTTCGGCTGGTACTTCGGCACGTCCTTCGGCCTGGAGTGCCCGCCCTTGATGGCGTTCATGTTGAAGAAGAACGCGTTGATCATGTTCTTCGCCACCGGATTCACCATCAGGCCGGCGAGGTAGCGGCTCTCGATGCGCAGCGCGGTGTCGAAATCGACCATGGCTCCCTCGGCCATCGCGGCCAGCGCCGCCTCGGGCGCGGGATACAGGCCGCGCGTTTTCTGCTTCAGCACAGCCGGGGCTACCGTCAGCATGCCGGCGATCTTGGGGTTGCTCGGCGTGCCGCCAGGCATCTTGTAATCTTTGCGGTCCCAGGGGTGCTGGGCCGCCTCGGGCTTGCCTTGGGCTGCTTCGATGAAGGCGATTGCTCGCGCCCTGAGCTCTTCCGCATGGTCCACCAACTCGTGCACCAGACCCAGTTTCAGCGCTTCCTCGGGCCCGAACAGCTTGCTTTCCAGAATGTAGGGTTGCGCGCCCATGAGGCCCAGCAGGCGCGTCATCTTGGTGATGCCGGTGGCGCCGGGCAGCAAGCCCAGGGTGATTTCTGGCAGGCCGAACTGGATTTTGCGGTCGTTCACGGCGATGCGGTGGTGGCCGATCAGCGCCACCTCCCAGCCGCCGCCCAGCGCGGTGCCGTTCAGGCAGCTCACCACCGGCACGCCCAGGGTTTCGAGCGTTCGGAAATGTTTCTTCATGCGCTCAATCTCGGCAAACAGGCGCGGTGCGTCGCTGGCCTGCGTGCGCATCAGCGCCTTGAGGTCGGCGCCGGCGAAGAAGGTGCTCTTGGCCGATTCCAGCACGATGCCCTTGAGCTGCGCGCGGTCGCTCGCGACCTGGTGGGCAATCGCCTCCAGGTCGTCCTGCCACTGCAGGCACATGGTGTTCACGGGCGAGCCCTGCTCATCAAACGTGATGGTTGCAACGCCGTTGGCGAGGTCGTAGCGGATGGTTTTTGTGATCATGTTTTGGGTCTCCACACGGTTCAGACGCGTTCAACGATGGTCGCAATCCCCATGCCGCCGCCGACGCAGAGCGTGGCCAGGCCGTACCGCTTCCCGGTCCGGTGCAGCTCGTCAACCAGCGTGTTCAAAATCATTGCGCCCGTCGCGCCCAGCGGGTGGCCCAGCGCGATCGCGCCACCGTTCACGTTCACTTTTTCGTGTGGCACGCCCATTTCTTGCATGAACCTCATGGGCACGGCGGCAAAGGCCTCGTTCACCTCGAAAAGGTCAATCTGGTCGATCGTCAGCCCGGCCTTGGCCAGCGCCTTGCGCGCTGCCGGCATGGGGCCGGTGAGCATGATGGTCGGGTCCGCGCCGGAAAGCGCCACCGACACGATGCGCGCACGCGGCGTGAAACCGTGCGTTTTGCCCGCTGCCTCAGAGCCGATCAGGATGGCCGCTGCGCCGTCTACGATGCCCGACGAGTTACCGGCGTGATGCACATGGTGGATGCGCTCCACCTGCGGGTAGCGCTGCAGGGCCACGGTATCGAAACCCATGGCGCCCAGCTGCTCAAAAGCCGCCTTCAGGCCACCCAGGCCTTCCATGGTGGTATGGGGTTTGATGAATTCGTCCTGCGCCAGGATGGTCTGGCCCAGTGCGTCCTTCACCGCCACCACCGAGCGGTCAAAGTGGCCGGCCGCACGGGCTGCGGTGGCGCGTTTCTGGGACTCGAGCGCGAAGGCGTCGACATCGGCCCGGCTAAAAGCGCTCATCGTGGCGATCAGGTCGGCGCCAATGCCCTGCGGCACAAACAGCGTGGCGCTGTTGGTTTCCGGGTCTTGCGCCCAGGCGCCGCCGTCGGAACCAATGGGCACGCGGCTCATGCTCTCCACCCCGCCGGCCACCACCAGGTCTTCCCAGCCGCTTTTCACCTTCATCGCCGCCAGGTTCACCGCTTCCAGGCCCGAAGCGCAAAAGCGGTTGATCTGCACGCCCGAGCAGCGCCAGTCCCAGCCCGCCTTCAGCGCAGCCACCTTGGGCAGCACCGAGCCTTGCTCGCCAATCGGCGACACCACGCCCATGACGATGTCTTCCACCGCCGCGGTGTCGAGGTCGTTGCGCCGTTGCAGCTCGCTCAGCAAGCCCGCGAGCAGGTTCACCGGTTTCACCTCGTGCAAGCTGCCGTCCTTTTTGCCCTTGCCGCGGGGCGTGCGGATGGCGTCAAAAATGAAGGCGTCGGTCATACGCTGTCTCCTGGGGGCAGGTTGCTGATGGGTCAAAACAGTATAGACTTTTACCAAGCAAACGCTTTGTGTAAATATTCCATCTTCTGATCGGTGACAGCCATGATTCCTCGCACCCTGTTTAACGCTGACCACGAGGCCTTTCGCGACAGCTTTCGCCGCTTCATGGAGAAGGAGATTTCGCCGTTCCATGCCGCCTGGGAGGAGCAGGGGTTTGTGGACCGCGAGGTCTGGCGCAAGGCGGGCGCCAACGGGTTTTTGTGCATGACCATGCCCGAGGACCACGGCGGGGCAGGCGCGGACAAGCTGTATTCGGTGGTGCAGATGGAGGAGCTCGCGCGCGGCGGATTTACTGGCATTGGCTACGGCCTGCACAGCGAGATCGTGGCGCCGTACCTCCTGCACTACGGCACCGAGGCACAGAAAGCGAAGTACCTGCCGCTGCTCGCCAGCGGGGACATGGTGGGCGCCATCGCCATGAGCGAACCCGCCGCCGGCAGCGACCTGCAGGGCGTGAAGACCACCGCGATCAGGCAGGCCGACGGCAGCTATCTGCTCAACGGCAGCAAGACCTTCATCACCAACGGCTGGCATGCCGACCTGGTGATCGTGGTCGCCAAAACCAACCCGGCAGCGGGCGCGAAAGGCACCAGCCTGTTCCTGCTGGAGAGCGGTACGCCCGGCTTTCAAAAGGGCAAGCGGCTCAGCAAGCTGGGCCTGAAGGCGCAGGACACGTCTGAGCTGTTCTTCGACAACGTGAAGCTGTCCGCCGAGGCACTGCTGGGCGGCACCGCGTTCGAGGGCCGCGGTTTTATCTGTCTGATGGAACAGCTGCCCTGGGAGCGGCTGCAGATCGCCATCGGTGCGGTGGCTGCTGCCCAGGCGGCGATCGACTGGACCATGGCCTATGTGAAGGAACGCCAGGTGTTTGGCCAGGCGGTGGCGAGCTTCCAGAACACCCGCTTTACCCTGGCCGAGTTGCAGACCGAGGTGCAGGTGGCGCGCGTGTTTGTGGACAAGTGCTGCGAGCTGGTGAATGTCGACCAGCTCGACACCGCCACCGCCAGCATGGCGAAGTACTGGACCACCGACCTGCAATGCAAGGTCATGGACGAGTGCGTCCAGCTGTTTGGCGGCTATGGCTACATGTGGGAATACCCCATCACCCGGGCCTATGCCGATGCGCGGGTGCAGCGCATCTATGGCGGCACCAACGAAATCATGAAAGAGGTGATCTCGCGCGCCATGGGCCTGGGCGGGCGCTGAGCGGCGGGGCCCGGCTCGGGTGCACATGCACCGCTGGGCCGATGAACCGGCCCAGCCTCAGAGATCGATCACCTGCCCCAGCGACAGGCCGGTCGGCGCGTCGTGATCCGCCAGCAGCCAGGCGCGCTGCGGGTGTTCGCTGGCTTCGGCCAGCAGCTCGCGCAACAGGCGGATCGAGGGCCCATCGAGAGCGGCAAACGGTTGGTCGATCAGCGTGAGCGGCGCACCGGCGGCAAATGCGGCGCATAGCCACACCTTGCGCTTGCTGCCGGTGGACAGCATGTAAAGCGGCTTGTGGGCATGCTCCTTCAGGCCGAAGGCCTCGGCCAGGTCGGCCAGCAGCGCGGGGTTGAAGGCGGGGTGGCGCGTGGCCAGCGCAGCCCAGGCTGCATGCGCGTTGGTCTGGTCGAAGGCGTCGCTCTGCGGGTCGATCCAGAACACCGACCGCCGGTAGGCCGCTGCGTCAAGCCGCAGCGGCACGCCCGCGATGCTCAGCGCGCCAGCCTGTGCAGTGCGTTCGCCCGCCAGCAGGGTGAGCAGGGTGCTTTTGCCGCAGCCGTCTTCGCCGCGCAGCAGGTGCACGCCCGGCCCCAGCGCAAGCGCCAGGTCGCTAAACAGCGGTGGCCGGCCGGGCCATGCGAAGTGCAGCCCGTCCACGCAAAGCAGGGCAGGGGGTTTGGCTGACGCGTCTGGCATGGGTTCAGAAGCCGATGCGGTAACGCAGGCCCTGGTGGTTCAGCACCGCCGAGCGCGGCTCGATGGTCTCCACCGTGAGACCCGGCGCGATTTCGCCACCTTCCGGTACCACCTTGCCGTTGACGATGAGCATGCGCAACGCCGGGTCTTTCGAGTAGCTGGAGCCGCCCACGTTGACCGCAGGCAGCTGGGCGCGAGCCTCTGGCGTGAGGTCGCCGAAGCGGCGTACCGAATCAGCCTTGGCGGCATTGCCCGCGGCGGCTGGCGGCTCGATCGGCGGGGGCTTGAGGGGTGGGCGAACGGGCTCGGGGACCAGAATGGGGAGGGCAGGCGTTGTGGATTCAAGCGCCGCCTCCACGCGGTCAGCGGACGCCGGCGGCGGCAGTGCTGCTGCCGTCTCTAGCTCTGATGTTGGTGCGGGCGGCGCACTGGTCTGCGTGATCGGTGTGGGTGGCAAGCCTGGCCCGGGCACGGCCGCAATGGGCGCAGGCGCTGCCGCGCGCAGCCACCAAAACAACAGCGCCACCAGCGCACCCAGCACAAGCAGCAGGGCCAGCGCCAACAGCCACTGGCGCACACCGATCCGGGCAGTTGGGGGGGCGAGCGCGTCGAACTCAGGTGTGCTGCGGGTGTGCAAGCCGGGCACGTGGCCGCGTTCCCGTTCGGCGTCGGCCCGCTTGAGTGCGTCGAGGATGTAAGACATGGGCTTCAGGACGCCGCTGGCGTGCTCAGGCGCGGCTCGGCCACGCCGACAGCGCGGTTGATCAGCATGAAGGTGATGGGGCCCACAACGCCCGCGGAGCCCAGCCCATTGGCTTGCTGAAAAGCCCGAACCTTCTGATCAAAACTGACCGCACTGGTGGGGAGCGCGCCCTGCGCTTGCAGCCAGTTCAACTGTTGCGCGGCCCAGGCCGCGGCGGGTCCGGTGTTGCCGTTGCTCAGTCGCCCGATCTGGCCGGGCGGCTGCTGCCACAGGGTGGCGTATTCGCCGCGCCAGAGGTTGGCCAGTTCGGTGATCGGCATCAGCCAGCGCTGCTTGCCCACCTGCAGGGTAGCGGTGTCTGTGGTCATGCCGGTCAGCAGTGCCCAGCCCCGCGGCTGGCCGGGCAGTCTCAGCGTCAGCACGGCGGGGCGGTCGAGTTGGCGCAGGCCGTTGACGGTCATGCGCCCGATCCGAAAACACTGCAGCTGCTCGCGCTCGGCGCGCGCGCAGGGGTCGGCCTCGGGGAGAGCCTGGCCCCAGAGGGCACCGAGCTCGCTCAGTGCCGCGTTCTCCGAGCCGAACAGATCGGTGAGCGTGGGTGGGCCGATGTTGGGCGGCGTCTCGCTGGACTTTGCTTCGGGGGGCGGCGGTGAGTCACTGGGGGGTGCGCTGGCGGTTGGGGGTGTGGCGTGGGGCGCGGGCAAGACGGCTGGCGTCTCGCTCACCACAGGGGCCGGCGTCGAAACGTCAACCCCCAGCGGTGCGCGTGGCTGGGCCTGGTTCCACAAGCCAAACAGCACCGCCGCCGCCAGCGCGCCGCCGAGCGCACCCAGCACCAATGTGCCCAGCCGGAGTGTTGCGCTGCTGCGATCCGGAACTCGGCCGGGGTCGAACACCTCGCTCGCGGCCTTGTCAATCACCGCGCGTTCCACGCGCTGCTGGCCGCTGGCGTAGGCGCCCAGCAGCGCACGGTCACAAAGCAGGTTGATGCGCCGCGGCACACCGCCTGTCAGGGTGTGGATGCGTGAGACCGCCTTGTCGGCAAAAGGCAGCGGGCCTCGCAGCCCGGCCACCGCCATGCGGTGCTGGATGTAGTGCCGCGTCTCGGCTGCGCTGAGCGCGCCCAGGTGAAAGCGCGCGATCACCCGCTGGGCGAGCTGTTCCAGCTCGGGGCGCGCCACCATGTCACGCAACTCGGGCTGGCCGATCAGGATGATCTGCAGCAGCTTGCGCTCAGGGGTCTCCAGGTTGGTCAGCAGGCGCAGTTGCTCCAGCACGTGGGGCGTGAGGTTTTGCGCCTCGTCGATGATCAGCAGGTTGTGCTGGCCGGCTGCGTGGCTGCTGAGAAGGTACGCATTGAGTGGGTCGAGATAGTCATTGATCGTTGTCGGACCAGGACCCTCGTGGCGTACCTCGACATGAAACTCGTGGCAGATCGTGCGCAGCAAATCACCGACGGTGAGCTTGGGGTTGAAGATGTAGGCCACCCGGCAATGGGCCGGGATCTGCTCCAGAAAGCAGCGGCAGATGGTGGTCTTACCGGCGCCGATCTCGCCGCTCAGCAACACGAAGCCGCCGCCACCCTCCACGCCATACAGCAGGTGCGCCAGCGCCTCGCGGTGGCGCTCGCTCATGTAGAGGTAGCGCGGATCGGGCGCGATGGAAAAGGGAGCCTGCTTGAGCCCAAAAAAACCGGCGTACATGCTGCGAGGATAGCGGGGCGGCACAGGCGGGGCAATTGACTGGCGCCGCAGCCCCGTGCGCCCGGGCTGCGGCGGGGCGCGTCAGAGCCGCATCAGGCGGCCAGCGACATGGCCGGCTTGGCGGCGCCAGCCCGGGCGCTGGCGGACACGGTGCACTCGATGTCACCCGACAACTGGCCGCCTTCTTCGATCACCACCTTGCCGTAGCGGATCTTGCCCGTCACCTTGCCGGTGGCGTAGATCACCAGCTTCTGCCGCACCGTGAGGTTGCCGTCGAACGCGCCGCGAATCTCGGCAATGTCGATCTCGGCCGAGCCTTTGAAGGCCCCCTGGCTGGCGATCTGGATCACGCGCGAGTCCATCGTGGCTTCCACCAAACCCTCGACCACCAGCGTGTCGCAGTCGGTGATTTCAACGCCCTTGAGCTTGATGTTGGGGCCCACGGTGAGCTTGCTTCCGCCCTCGGGCGTGGCGCTGGCCGGCGCGGTCTGGGTGTTCATCACCGGTGCTGGTTCGGCGGCCAGCGGCGCCACGGGTTGACCCGACGCGGTGGCCGACACCGCCATTGGACCGCTGGCAGCGCCGTAGCGTGGCGGGTTCAAGCCGCTGCCAAGGGGTTTGGTGGGTTCCGGATCGCGTTTGCCAAA
>JAIFNE010000123.1:9327-19349 GCA_020047875.1 Hydrogenophaga sp. | reverse complement strand
CTGGAGCGCACGCGCTGACGTGGCTGCGGGTTGCAGCCTGGCCCGTTTTTTTACTTGTTTGTTTTGATGTTTTCCCAAAGGATCACCATGATGCTTCGCTCCTGGTTGAATGTCTCGCGTGTGGCGGTGCTGGCCGCCTCGGTGTCGGTGGGTGCGCTGGCGCCCTCGGTGGTTTTGGCCCAGGCCCCGGTGGGCGGTGTGGCCGCGCCCAACATGCGTGGTCTGCCCGACTTCACCGATCTGGTGGATCTCGTGGGTCCCTCGGTGGTCAACATCCGGACGCTGGAGCGGGCCAAGGCCGAGCCGGGTGCTGGCACGGCACCGGGCACCGACGAGCAGATGCTTGAGTTCTTCAGGCGCTTTGGCATACCCCTCCCGCCGGGCGCGGTGCCGCGCGGTCCAAGGCCAGACCGCGGCTCGCCCGACGAGGCGCAGCCCCGGGGCGTGGGCTCGGGCTTTGTGCTGAGCGCCGACGGATTGATCATGACCAACGCCCATGTGGTCGACGGTGCCGACGAGCTGCTCGTGACGCTGCCCGACGGGCGCGAGTTCAAAGCCAGGATCGTCGGCGCTGACAAGCGCACCGATGTCGCGGTGGTCAAGATCGAGGCCAATGGCCTGAGCCCGGTGAAGATCGGCGACGTGGAGCGGCTGCGTGTGGGCGAATGGGTGATGGCGATTGGCTCACCCTTTGGCCTGGAGAACACGGTGACGGCCGGCATCGTGAGCGCGAAAAAGCGTGACACCGGCGACTACCTCCCGTTCATCCAGACCGATGTGGCGATCAACCCCGGCAACTCGGGCGGGCCGTTGATCAACATGCGCGGTGAGGTGGTGGGTATCAACAGCCAGATCTATTCCCGCTCGGGCGGTTTCCAGGGCATTTCCTTTGCGATTCCGATCGACGAGGCCTCCCGGGTGGCCGATCAGCTCAAGACCAGCGGGCGTGTGACCCGCGGGCGCATCGGTGTGCAGATCGATCAGGTGAACAAAGACGTGGCGGAGTCGATCGGTCTGGGTGCGCCGCGTGGTGCGCTGGTGCGCGGGGTCGAGCCCGATTCACCCGCCGCCAAGGCCGGCGTGGAGCCGGGCGACATCATCGTGAAATTTGATGGCCGGTCGATTGACAAGTCGGTCGATCTGCCGCGTCTGGTGGGCAACACCAAGCCTGGCACCAAGAGCAGCATGACGGTGTTTCGCCGCGGCAGCGAGCGCAACCTGTCGGTGGTGGTTGCGGAGTTGGAGCCGGTGCGCGCCGAGCCGCGTGCCGCGGCACCGCAGGCTCCGAAGGAGCCGGTCAGCGGCGCTGCGCGCTCGATCGGGCTGACGCTGGCCGAGCTCACCGCGGCGCAGAAAAAGGAACTCAGCGTCGAGGGTGGCGTGCGTGTGGTGGCCGCTGAAGGGCCAGCGGCGCGCGCCGGACTGCGGGAGGGCGATGTGATTGTGCAAATCGCCAACCGCGAGACGGCGGGCCTCAAGGAGTTTGAGGCGGCGCTCGCCAGGCTGGACAAGACCAAGCCCATCAACGTCTTGTTCCGCCGCGGCGAGTGGGCGCAGTACGCGGTGATTCGCCCCGCCCGTTGAAGATCTGCCGCCAGGCTCCCAGGGTTCCCGTTGGGAGCCTGGGGGCTTTTGGCCTTTGGTCGTTTTGCGACACGCGGCAGCGTTTTCGGCGGTGCCGTCCATCGATTGGTGAAGTGAGTGACCGCCCACTTGGTTCGGCCAGTGGTGATCGAATTCGATAAAATCACTAGGTTGTCTGGCGATTTGGTGCGGAAAGTACCGCTGAGTATTCACCATGCGAAACCTCAGCGGACTGTGCACAGATCGCCCACAGAATCGTCGGCGGCGTTGTGTAAATATTGTGAATGACCTGTGTATAAGTCTCTTGTTGCCGCCCTGCGACAAAGCGCAAACAGGCCTTCCGGGGTGTGGGTTTCAGGCTTTTTGCCTAAAATGAAACCCCAACGAATGCAGTTGCCATTGCTTGTTGGTTCTGGGCGCGTCACCACCTGACGCGCCCTTTTTTATGCGCCTGCCGGCCTGCGGTGCGGCGCGATTGTCTGTTTTGTCTGGTCCGTTTTTCTGATGAATCACATCCGCAATTTTTCGATCATCGCGCACATCGATCATGGCAAGTCCACGTTGGCCGATCGCATCATCTCGCGCTGCGGTGGCCTGTCGGACCGGGAGATGAGTGAGCAGGTGCTCGACTCGATGGACATCGAGAAGGAGCGCGGCATCACCATCAAAGCGCAGACCGCGGCACTCCGATACGTGGCGCGCGACGGTCAGGTCTACAACCTCAACCTGATCGACACGCCCGGCCATGTGGACTTCTCCTACGAGGTGAGCCGATCGCTGTCGGCTTGCGAGGGGGCACTGCTGGTGGTGGACGCCAGCCAGGGCGTGGAGGCGCAGACGGTGGCCAACTGCTACACCGCACTGGACCTGGGCGTGGAGGTGGTTCCAGTGCTCAACAAGATGGACTTGCCCAACGCCGATCCGGAAAACGCCAAGGCCGAGATCGAAGACGTGATTGGCATCGACGCCACCGACGCGATCCCTTGCTCTGCCAAGACCGGCATGGGCGTGGATGACATTCTGGAGGCGGTGGTAGCGCGCATTCCGCCGCCCAAGGGCAAGGCCGATGCACCGCTGCGCGCCATGATCGTCGACAGCTGGTACGACGCCTATGTGGGCGTGGTGATGCTGGTTCGCGTGGTTGACGGCCACCTGCTCAAGGGCGAGCGCTTTCGCATGATGGCGACCAACACGGTCTACAACGCTGACAGCATGGGCGTCTTCACGCCGGCGACCGAGGTGCGGGAGTCGCTGGAGGCGGGCGAGGTGGGCTTCATCATCGCGGGCATCAAGGAACTCCAGGCGGCCAAGGTGGGCGACACCATCACCCTGGAGAAAAAGTTGCCCAACAACCTCGGGCCCGCCAGCGAGGCCCTGCCCGGTTTCAAGGAAGTGCAGCCCCAGGTGTTTGCGGGTCTGTACCCGACCGAGGCCAACCAGTACGACGCGCTGCGCGACGCGCTGGAAAAGCTCAAACTCAACGACGCCGCGCTGCAGTACGAGCCGGAAGTCTCGCAGGCGCTCGGTTTCGGTTTCCGCTGCGGCTTTCTGGGCCTGCTCCATATGGAAATCGTGCAGGAGCGGCTCGAGCGCGAGTTCGACCAAGACCTGATCACCACCGCGCCGAGCGTGGTCTACCAGGTGCTCAAGCCGGGTGGTGAGCTGCTGATGGTGGAGAACCCGTCCAAAATGCCCGATGTGGGCCGCATCGAGGAAATCCGCGAACCCATCGTGACGGTGCACCTCTACATGCCGCAGGAGTATGTGGGCGCGGTCATGACGCTGGCCAACCAGAAGCGCGGCATGCAGCTCAACATGGCTTACCACGGCAAGCAGGTGATGCTGACCTACGACATGCCGCTGGGCGAGATCGTGCTGGACTTCTTCGACAAGCTGAAATCGGTGAGCCGCGGTTACGCGTCGATGGACTACGAGTTCAAGGAGTACCGGGCGTCCGATGTGGTGAAGGTCGACATCATGCTCAACGGCGAAAAGGTCGATGCCTTGTCCATCATCGTGCACCGCACCCAGGCGCAGTACCGGGGCCGTGCGGTGGCCGCCAAAATGCGCGAGATCATCAGCCGCCAGATGTTCGATGTGGCCATTCAGGCCGCGATTGGTGGCAACGTGATCGCGCGTGAAACCATCAAGGCGCTGCGCAAAAACGTGCTGGCAAAATGCTATGGCGGTGACATTTCCCGCAAACGCAAACTCCTGGAAAAACAGAAAGCGGGCAAGAAGCGCATGAAACAGATCGGTTCGGTGGAAGTGCCGCAAGAGGCATTCCTCGCCATCCTGCAGGTGCAAGACTGATGGGCGCCGCCATGGGTTCGATCACCGCGGTGATCCTGACCGCGTTCGCCGGCTACGCGGTGGCCTGGTACACCGGTTCGGTCGAGGGCAATTTCGCCCTGCTGCTGATGCTGGCGGTGATCGTCACCGGCATCTACTGGGTGGCCGAAAAACTGCTGTTTCTGCCGCGGCGCAAGCAGGCCGCCGAGCGGCTGGTGGAAGAACACCAGCGCCGCAAAGAAGCGCTGCTCAAGCAGGGTTTCAGCGAGGTGGATGGCGACATCGAACCAGCGCGCCGCCAGCTGCTGGCACAACCCTGGTGGCTGGACTGGACCGCTGGCCTGTTCCCGGTGATCCTGGCGGTGTTCGTGCTGCGCTCTTTTCTGTTCGAGCCTTTCAAAATTCCTTCCGGCTCCATGATCCCGACCCTGCGGGTGGGCGATCTGATTCTGGTCAACAAATTCCACTACGGCTTGCGTCTGCCGGTGTTCAACACCAAGCTGCTGTCCAACCACGAGCCCCAGCGTGGCGACGTGATGGTGTTTCGTTACCCGCCACAGCCCAGCCTGGATTACATCAAGCGCGTGATCGGTGTGCCTGGCGATGAAGTGGCTTATCTGAACAAGCGGCTCAGCGTGAATGGCCAGCCCGTGCCCACCGAGGCCCAGCCCGATTTCTTTGACGGCGATTCCATGCGCTACGCCAAGCAGTTCACCGAAACGCTGAGTGACCGGCAGTTCAACACCCTCAACGACGAAGACCGACCGGGTTTTGTGCCCGGTACCGGCGCGTTTCCCTTCAAGGACAACTGCAGCTACACGGTTGAGGGCGTGGTGTGCAAAGTGCCACAGGGTCATTATTTCGTGATGGGTGACAATCGGGACAACTCTCTGGACTCGCGCTATTGGGGCTTTGTGCCCGATGCGAACATCGTGGGCAGGGCGTTTTTTGTCTGGATGAATTTTGGCGATCTGGGTCGCATTGGCCCGTTCCAGTAAACGGTGGGTGCCTGTCGAAACACAGGCTGGCGCTAAGGCAGGAGAAGCAATCAGATGACAAACAGAAAACAGCAACGGGGCCTGACATTCGTGGGTCTGCTGGTGGTGGGCATTTTGCTGGCGCTGGCCGGCGTGGTGTTTGCGCAGGCAGTGCCCACCTACGTCGAGTACATGGCGGTGCAGAAGGCGGTCGACAAAGCCTCGGCTGGCGAGACGGTGGCCGAGGTGCGCAGCATCTTTGACAGGGCGGCGACCATCGACAACATCAACTCCATCTCAGGCAAAGACCTCGAGGTGGGCAAAGAGGGCAACAAGGTGGTGGTGTCCTACGCTTACGAGCGCGACATCCACCTGGCCGGCCCCGCCTATCTGGTGCTGCGCTACCAGGGCCGCTCCCAGTGAGTGTTGAATCCGAGCGCGCCCCGGCCCGTTGTTCGGTTTGAGTCCCGAGTTGCTGGCGCTGCAACAGCGCCTGGATCACGTGTTTGCCAACCCGCGTCTGCTGGAGCGGGCGCTGACCCACCGCAGTTTTTCTGCCGACCACAACGAGCGCCTGGAGTTTCTGGGCGACTCGGTGCTGGGCCTGTCGATCTCGGGTCTTTTGTTCGAAAAACTCAACCAGCTGCCCGAGGGTGATTTGTCGCGGGTGCGCGCCAACCTGGTGAAGCAGGAGACGCTGTTCGAGATTGCGACCCGGCTTGACCTGGCGCGGCCCTTGCGGCTGGGTGAGGGCGAGAAACGTTCGGGCGGGCACAAGCGTCCCTCGATCCTGGCCGACGCGCTGGAGGCGGTGATCGGCGCGGTGTATCTCGACGCGGGCTTTGAGGCCGCCGCGGCGCTGGTGCGCCGGCTTTACGGCGGTGTGGAGCTCAGCGCAGAGATGAGCGCCATGGGCAAAGACCCCAAGACCGAGTTGCAGGAATGGCTGCAGGCGCGCAAGATGAAACTCCCCGTGTACCGCGTGGTGGCCACGCTGGGCGAGGCCCACAAACAGACCTTCGATGTCGAGTGCACGGTGGCCGAAACCGGTACCAGCGAGCGCGGCATTGGGGCGTCGCGGCGCGCGGGCGAGCAGGCGGCGGCAGCCGCCATGCTGCAGCAACTCAACACCGCCACGCCCATCCGCCGCTGAAGTCCAACGGCCGCCTGTGGCCCGACAGCACAACGTTCTCATTCACTCAGTCGACATGTCCCGATCCAACACACCCGCTGCGCCCGTTCCGGTGCCCGCCAATCCCGAGCTCGACGCGATGCTGGCGCGCGCCCTGGGCAAGCCGCCCGGCCCCAGCGATGGCGATGCCGCCGAACCTGGCAGCGCAGCGCTGGCCGCCACCGAGCCCGAGCCGGTCGATCCGGCGCAGCAGCGCTGCGGTCTGGTGGCCATTGTGGGCAAGCCCAATGTGGGCAAGTCCACCCTGCTCAATGCCCTGGTGGGGCAGAAAATCAGCATCACCTCACGCAAGGCGCAGACCACGCGCCACCGCATCACCGGCTACCGCACCGTGGGCGCGAGCCAGTTTGTGTTTGTCGACACACCGGGCTTTCAGACCCGCCACGGCAATGCGCTCAACCGCTCGCTCAACAAGACCGTGCTCGGCGCGGTGGCCGAGGTGGATCTGGTGCTGTTCGTGGTGGAGGCGGGCCGGTTCAACCCGGCCGATGCCAAGGTGCTTGAGCTGTTGCCGAGCAACATCCCCGTGATTCTGCTGGCCAACAAGTTCGATCTGGTGCACCGGCGCGGGGAGCTTGCGCCCTGGCTGCGCAGCATGCAGGAACGCCACCCGTTTGCCGAGTTTGTGCCCATGTCGGCCAAGAACCAGCGCGACATTCAGCGCTTGTTTGCGATTTGCGAGCCCTTTCTGCCGCAGCAGCCCTGGATGCACGCCCCGGAAGAGCTCACCGACCGCAGCGAGCGCTTCATGGCGGCCGAAATGGTGCGCGAGAAGCTGTTTCGCCTGACGGGTGACGAGCTGCCCTACACCTCCACCGTGGTGATCGACAAGTTCGAGCAAGAAGGCGCGCTCAAGCGCATCGCCGCCACCATCGTCGTCGAGCGCGATGGCCACAAAGGCATGGTGATTGGCGACAAAGGCGAGAAGCTCAAGCGCATTGGCACCGAAGCGCGGCAGGAGCTGGAGAAGCTCTGGGATTGCAAGGTGTTCCTAGAGCTGTGGGTGAAGGTTCGATCGGGCTGGGCAGACGACGATGTGCGGGTGCGCTCGTTCGGTTACGAGTGAACGGGCTGCAATCGCCATGCTTGGCCGCTGCCCGGGGCACGGGCCCAAAGCCGGCCTGACTCCGCCCGGGTCAGCCAGTCAGCCATGAGCAAGCGGTTTCACGAGGAGCCGGCTTTCGTCCTGCACCGGTACGACTGGAGTGAGTCCAGTCTGATCCTGGAGGTGTTCACCCGGCGCGAAGGGCGCATTGCCATCGTGGCCAAGGGTGTGAAGCGGCCCACCTCGCAGTTCCGTCCGGTGCTGCTGCCGCTGCAGCCCTTGCTGCTGAGCTGGGGCGGTGAGGCCGAGGTGCGTGCTCTGCGGTCGGCCCAATGGCAGGGCGGGCATGTGATGCCCACCGGCGAAGCGCTGCTCTCGGGCAGCTACCTCAACGAGTTACTGATGCGCCTGCTGGCGCGCGATGACCCGCATCCGCGGCTGTTCGACCACTACGCGCTGGCGGTGCAGTTGCTGGCTGAGCGGGCTGACGTGCAGGCGGTGGTGTTGCGCGCCTTCGAATTGCTGTTGCTGCGCGAGGTGGGGTTTCTTTCTGATCTGGAGCGCGAGGGCAGCTCGCTGGCGCCGCTGGATCCCGAGGCGTTCTATGTGCTCGTGCCGGAAAGTGGTCTGCGCCTGGCCCACGGCGACGATGCCCACCGTTTGAGCGGCCAGCAGTGGCTCGATCTGGCGACTGCGCTGCGCTCGCCAGACGCTTTGGTGGCCACACTGCAAGCCTGTGCCTCCGCGCTGGTGGCCCTGCGCACGCAGCTGCGGGCGGTGCTGCACTACCATTGCGGCGTCCGGGTGTTTCAGACCCGCCAGCTGATGCTGGATGTGCAGGCCATGCGCCGCGTGTCCGAGCTTGAAGCCCCGCCGAACCTACCCTTGTGACCCCATGGCCCTTTCGGTCAACCTGAACAAGGTGGCTTTGGTGCGCAACACGCGCCACCTGGGCATTCCTTCGGTGCTGCGAGCGGCCACGCTGTGTCTGCAGGCTGGCGCGCGCGGGATTACGGTGCATCCCAGGCCCGACGAGCGCCACATTCGGCTGCACGACGTGTTTGAATTGGCCGCGCTGATGCAGGCTTGGCCCGATCGCGAATTCAACATCGAGGGCAACCCGTTTCACAACCTCATGGGCATTGCCGCCGAGGTGCAGGCGCGCGGTTTGCCGCTGCACCAGCTCACCTTCGTGCCCGATAGCGAGGGCCAGTTCACCAGCGACCACGGCTGGAGCTTCCCCGCAGACGCCGAGCGCCTGAAGCCGGTGATTGCCCAGGCGAAGGCGCTGGGTGCGCGCGTGAGCCTGTTCATGGATCCCGAGCCCACGCAAATGGCCGCGGCACAGGCGGCGGGGGCGGACCGGGTGGAGCTCTACACCGAGCCGTACGCCGCGGCATGGAGCACCCCCCAGCGTGTCGCGCAACTGGGCCGGTTTGTTGCGGCGGCGCAGGCAGCGCACGCGGCGGGACTGGGCGTGAACGCGGGCCACGACCTGAACCGCGACAACCTCACCGAATTCCTTCGGGCCGTGCCCGGGGTCAGCGAGGTGTCGATTGGCCATGCGCTGATCGCCGACGCGCTCGAGATGGGCTATGCGGCCACGGTCGAGGCGTACAACCACTGCATGGCGTTGGCGCATGACTAATCGTTGCAGGCTCCCAGCGCTGGTGGAGGCGGCGTGATTGTGGGCATCGGCACCGATGTGTGCGACATCCGCCGGATAGAGGCCACCCTCGCGCGTCAGGGTGACCGATTTGTGCACAAGGTGCTGGGCGATGCCGAGCGGGCGGTCTGGCAGCGGCGCGGCGCGCGCTGGCCGCAGCGCGGTGTGCGCTATCTGGCCACGCGCTTTTCGGCCAAGGAAGCGTTTTCCAAGGCGATTGGCCTGGGCATGCGCATGCCGATGAGCTGGCGGCGCTGCGAAATTCTGAACCACCCCAGCGGCATGCCCTACATCGTGCTGCATGGCGAGCTGAAAGCCTGGTTTGATGCCCAGGGCCTGCGCGCCCATGTGACCGTCACCGACGAGACCGACTACGCCGCGAGCTTCGTGGTGGTCGAGCGCCATTGAATTCCTCCGCGTCCAGCCCGGAGATCCTGTGACCATGAACTACCATGCACCGTTGATCATCGACGTGGCCGGTCTCTCGCTCACGGCGGCAGACCGGCAGCGTCTGGCGCACCCCCTGGTGGGCGGTGTCATTCTGTTTGGCCGCAACTGGCAGGACCGCGTGCAGCTCACGCGGCTGTGCGGCCAGATCAAGGCGGTGCGCGCCGATCTGCTGATTGCGGTGGACCACGAGGGCGGGCGGGTGCAGCGTTTTCGCACCAGCGGCTTCACCCATCTGCCGCCGATGGCCGCGCTGGGCGCGATGTGGATGCAGCCCGAGCAAGCCAGCGAACCGGCGGGAACCGCGGCCCTGCGCGCTTGTAACGCAGCCACCGCCACGGGCTATGTGCTGGGTGCCGAGCTGCGCGCCTGCGGGGTTGACCTGAGCTTCACCCCGGTGCTCGATCTGGACCACGGCGGCAGTTCGGTGATTGGTGACCGCGCCTTCGGCCGGGATGCGCGCGTGGTCACGCTGCTGGCGCAAGCCCTGATGCTGGGGCTCAAGCAAAGCGGCATGGGCAACTGCGGCAAACACTTCCCAGGCCATGGCTTTGTGAAGGGCGATTCGCATCTGGAAATCCCGGTGGATGCGCGACGCCTGAAAGCCATCCTGGCAGACGACGCGGCGCCCTACGGCTGGCTCTCGGCCAGCCTGGAGGCGGTGATGCCGGCACACGTCATTTATGCCCAGGTCGATGCCCGGCCCGCTGGCTTCTCGGCGCGCTGGCTGCAGGACATCCTGCGCCACCAGCTGGGTTTTACTGGTGCGATCTTCAGCGACGACCTCAGCATGGAAGCCGCCCGCTTCATTGACGGTCA
>JAIFNE010000123.1:0-9286 GCA_020047875.1 Hydrogenophaga sp. | reverse complement strand
TCGCGCGCTGCCCTTCAGGGCAACTGGCGACCCAGCGCAGCCAGCGAAGCGCGGCGCCTGGGCTTGCTGCCAGCGGGCACCGCCATGCCCTGGGACGAGCTGATGGTGAGCGAGCGCTACATGCACGCCCTGTCGTTGCTGCCCTGAGGTGCAGCGGGGTAGCGTGGGGGCGACGGGCCAGCCGCCGGGCCGCCCCAAGGCAGGCCCAGCCCCCTGGGGGGCAGCGGACGTCGCGCAGCGCGGGAGCGTGGGGGCTACGGGCCAGCCGCCGGGCCGCCCCAAGGCAGGCCCACCCCCCTTGGGGGGCAGCGACCCGCGCAGCGGCGGAGCGTGGGGGCTCTACCTCACCGCTCCACGCCCATCTGGTCCAGCAGATCCGACACCAGCTCCAGACGCAGCAGCGGGTTGTCCAACATCATCAGCCGCTGCTTGATTTCCGGTAGCGCCGGCAGCAGCTCAACCCAGCGGTTGGCGACCCAGCCGCTGTCGTCCCACTGGTAGGGCGGCTGCAGCGGCAGATCGGACAGGCCAGTGGGTTCGCGCTCCTGCAGGTTGGCGAGCAGGCGCTGCAGGGCGCTGCGGGTGCTGAGCAGATCGTCTGGCACCGGCACCACCACGTCCGGCGGCTGCAGGCTGACATCGGCCACCCACAGGCCGTGGGTCAGCTGGTGGCTGGCCTCAATCTGAAAGCGCTGCAGCCCACGGCAGTGGATCATCAGCAGGCCGGGCTGTGGCCGCTCCAGCCGTTCAATGTGGGCCAGCGTGCCGATCGGGAAGAACACCTCGCGGGCAAATGCGTCGCCACTGGGCGGCGCCGCGGGGTCGATGCGCCGCACCTCGCTGCCCTTGGACAGGCAGACGATACCGAACGGCGCACCGGCTTTGTGGCAGCGGCTGATCATGTCGAGGTAGCGCACCTCGAAGATCCGCAGCGGCATCCAGCCACCGGGGAACAACACGGTTTGCAGCGGGAACAGGGGCAGCTGGGACAGGGTCAGCGGCGTCGCCGACTCGGTGGCGTGGCTCAATCGGGAACCACCGCGTCGGCGCTCTGGCGCTGGAGCAGGGCCAGGCAATTGGCGATGCTGGCGCGCAGTTCTCGGCGGTCGCAGATGAAGTCGAGCGCGCCCTTGGTCTGCAAAAACTCGGCCCGCTGAAAGCCCTCGGGTAGCTTCACCCGGACCGTGTTTTCGATCACGCGCGGACCCGCAAAGCCGATCAGCGCCTTGGGCTCGGCGATCACCACATCGCCCAAAAACGCAAAACCGGCGCTCACGCCGCCCATGGTGGGATCGGTCAGGACGCTGATGTAAGGCAGGTGCTTCTTGGCCAGGCGGGTCAGCGCCGCGTTGGTCTTGGCCATCTGCATCAGCGAGAGCAAGCCCTCCTGCATGCGGGCCCCGCCGGTGGCGGTGAAACAGATGAAGGGCACTTTCTGTGCAATGGCTTCTTCCACGCCGCGCACAAACCGCTCGCCTACCACCGAACCCATGGAGCCGCCCATGAAATCGAATTCAAAGCAGGCGGCCACCACGCTCATGCCCTGCACCGCGCCGCCCATGACCACCAGCGCGTCGGTCTCGCCGGTGGTTTCCAGCGCTTCTTTCAGGCGCTCCGGGTACTTGCGGCTGTCTTTGAACTTCAGCGCGTCCACTGGCAGCACCTCTTGTGCCAGCTCGTAGCGGCCCTCGGCGTCGAGAAAGGCATTGAGTCGCGGGCGCGCACCGATGCGGTGGTGGTGGCTGCAGTGTTTTGTAGAGCACCGCTTCGCAGCTTGGGCACTTGATCCACAGACCTTCAGGCACGCTGCGGCGCTCGGTCGGGTTGGTGGGTGTGATCTTGGGCGGGAGCAGTTTTTCTAGCCAGGACATGGCGTCTCCTTGGAGAGCGGACGCGAGGCGCGTCCAGTGAAGAAATTAAAACACGCAGCCAAAGGTTGCCCGCGGGCGTGGCCCCAGCCGCTCAGCTGTCGAGTGCCTTGCGAATGCCACGCAGGAAGTTGGTGGCCACCGCGGTCACCTTTTCAAACGGCTCGTTTTCAATCAGCTGGATCAGCCGGCTGCCAATGACCACGGCGTCGGCTGCGCGACCCACGGCACGCGCGGTCTCGGCATCGCGTATGCCAAAGCCCACGCCCACCGGAATGCTCACATGCTCGCGGATCCGCGGCAACATCGCCTCGACTTGGGACACATCGAGCGTACCGGCGCCAGTCACGCCTTTGAGCGACACGTAGTACACATAGCCGCTGGCCACCCGGGCCACCTGCGCCATGCGCTCGGGGGTGGAGGTGGGGGCGAGCAGGAAGATCAGGTCCATGTGGTGGGCGCGCAGCGCCGCGGCGAAGGCTTCGCACTCCTCGGGCGGGTAGTCGACCACCAGCACACCGTCGACCCCAGCCGCGGCCGCGTCACGCACGAAGCTGCCTTCGCCCTGCTTCTGGTCGTAGCGCTCGATCGGATTCGCGTAACCCATGAGCACCACCGGCGTGGTGGTGTTGCGCTCGCGAAAGGTTTTCACCATGGCCAGCACCTGGGTCAGGCCGATGCCCAGCGCCAGCGCCCGGTCGCCCGCCTTCTGAATCACCGGGCCATCGGCCGACGGGTCGGAAAACGGCACGCCGAGCTCGATCACATCGGCGCCACCCTCGACCATGCCGTGCATGAGATCGGGCGTGATGTGGGCGAACGGGAAGCCGGCGGTCACGAAGGGGATCAGGGCCTTGCGGTTTTGCGCCTTCAGCGCGCTCAGGGTGGTGTCGATGCGGCTCATGGCTTGGTGGCTCCTGCCGGTGTCGTGCTGCGGGTCGTGCCGGCTGCCACCTTCACCACCACCGCTTCGGTACCGCCCTTGACGGACTGGCCCTTGCAGCTGGGGCGGCAATAGAAGTCGGCCTGCGACAGGTCGGCCACGGTGCCGATGTCTTTGTCGCCGCGGCCAGACAGGTTGACCAGAATCGACTGGTCGGGCCGCATGGTCTTCGCCAGTTTCATGGCGTAGGCAATCGCGTGGCTGGATTCGAGCGCGGGGATGATGCCCTCGGTGCGGCAGAGGTAGTGGAAGGCGTCGAGCGCTTCGGTGTCGGTGATGCCCACGTACTCGGCGCGGCCGATGTCTTTCAGGAACGCATGCTCGGGGCCCACACCGGGGTAGTCCAGGCCGGCGCTCACGCTGTGCGTTTCGGTCACCTGGCCGTTGTCGTCCTGCAGCACGTAGGTGCGGTTGCCGTGCAACACACCGGGGCTGCCCTTTTGCAGCGAGGCCGAATGTTTGCCGCTTTCCAGGCCTTCGCCGGCCGCCTCCACGCCAATCAGGCGGGTGGCGGTGTGGTTGATGTACGGATAAAAAATGCCCATGGCGTTGCTGCCACCGCCCACGCAGGCCAGCACCGCGTCGGGCTGCTCGCCCCGGCAGCCTGCCTCTTTGAGCATCTGCGGCATTTGCTTGAGGCACTCGTTGCCGATCACGCTCTGGAAGTCGCGCACCATCATCGGGTAAGGGTGCGGGCCGGCCACGGTGCCGATGATGTAGAAGGTGTTGTCCACATTGGCCACCCAGTCGCGCATGGCTTCGTTGAGGGCGTCTTTCAGCGTTTTGCTGCCGCTCTCCACCGGCACCACGGTGGCCCCCAGCAGCTTCATGCGATACACGTTGGGGCTCTGCCGCTTCACGTCTTCGCTACCCATGTAGACGATGCATTCCAGGCCGTAGCGGGCGCAAATGGTGGCGGTGGCCACGCCATGCTGCCCGGCGCCGGTCTCGGCAATGATGCGTGGCTTGCCCATGCGCTTGGCCAGCATGGCCTGGCCAATGGTGTTGTTCACCTTGTGGGCGCCGGTGTGGTTGAGGTCTTCGCGCTTGAGGAAAATCTGCGCGCCACCTTGCTCGCGGCTCATGCGGGCGGCGTGGTAAACCGGGCTGGGCCGGCCAACGAAGTGGGCCAGCTCGTTCTGAAATTCCGCAATGAAATCGGGGTCGTGCTGGTACTTCGCGTACGCGGCTTTTAGCTCGTTGATGGCATGGGTGAGCGTTTCACTCACAAAGCTGCCGCCATAAATGCCGAAATGGCCGCGGGCGTCGGGTTGCTGGTAGGTCTGCATGGTGTGGTCTTGGTTCGGTGACCCGACAGAGCGCACAAAAGGCACTCAGCTCGGGTGGGACAGTTGCCCGTCGGCGGCGCGTACCGCAGCCACAAAGGCATTCATTCGGTCGGCGTCTTTGATGCCCTTGATCAGCGCACCGTCGGGTGCGCGGGCTTCGACGCCGGAACTCACATCAACGGCCCAGGGCCGTACCTGCGCGATGCCATCGGCCACATTTGCAGCGTCGAGCCCACCAGACAAAACGAGGCGAGAGCTGGCGTTTAGTTGAGGATGTGACCAAGGGAAAGCCGTCCAGTCGAAAGATTGACCACCGCCACCAAAACCTTCGATGTGAGCGTCCAGCAGAACAGCCTGGGCGGCGGCGAAATCGAGTGCGTATTTTAGGAGATCAAAGCCCGCACCGGCGGCGCCGGTGGGTATGCGTGCCGCGCGCAGGAAGGGACGGCCGGTGGCCAGGCAGTCGGCGGGTGTTTCGTCGCCATGGAACTGCAACAGGGCATTGGGCACCGCCTCGGTGCCCTGGGCGATGAATTCCACACTGGCGTTGACGAACAACAGCACCGGTGTCACGAAGGCCGGAAGGCGGCGCGCCAGCTCGCCCGCGCGCTCGGGCGACACAAAGCGGGGGCTGTGCGGATACAACACGAAGCCCATCGCGTCTGCGCCCGCGTGCACGGCGGCGTCCACATCGGCCTCGCGGGTGAGGCCGCAGATCTTGATACGCGTGCGAGAGTGTTTCATCAGCAGAGGTGAATGATTCTGGGACACCGCGGAACCGCCCTTCGTCAAGCTCAGGACGGGCCGCCAGTGTCATCCCCTGGGGGTGACGCCGCAGGCGGCGCGGGGGAGCTGGTGTGGTGTTCGGCGCTTGATGGAACAAATAAAACCGCTGGATTCTGGGTCAGGGCAAAGCGCAAACCAGAGCGATACCGGGCGGTATCGCGCGGATTTGCCACGCAGCCATGGCTCAGAAGACGCGGTTTTATGTTCCAGATAGCGACGAACACCACACTAGGGAAGCCAGTCGAATGCGGGGGTCTGCTGCGGCAGGTTCCAGGCCGCATCGTAGACCGGTCCCAGGAAATACAGGCCATCGGGTGAAAAGGTGGGGGCGGCGGCGTCGCGACTGCGTGCGGCGATCACCTCGGCCATCCAACTCACCGGCTGGCTGCCGGTGCCCACAGCAATCAGGCAGCCCATGATGTTGCGGATCATGTGGTGCAAGAAGGCGGAGGCCTCGAACTCAAAACGCCAGTAGGCGCCGCGCTGGCTGATGGCCACATTCAGCATCTGCTTCACCGGGCTGTGGGCCTGGCAGGAGGATGCCCGAAACGAAGTGAAGTCGTGCTCGCCGACCAGCACCGCCGCCGCGTTGCGCATGGCGTCTCCGTCGAGCGGGCGGAACACCCAGCCAACCTGCCCCGCGTCCACACTCGGACGCACGGGCGAGGCCAGCAGCAGGTACGCATAGCGGCGCGATCGCGCGCACGCGCGGGCGTGGAAGGTGTCGGGCACGCGGCGCGCCCATTGCACCGCCACCGTGTCGGGAAGAAAGCGGTTGGTGCCGCGCACCCAGGCGGTGTCGGCTCGGTCCAGCGGCGTGTCGAAGTGCACCACCTGCATCAGGCCATGCACACCCGAATCGGTACGGCCGGCGCAAAGTGTTGACACCCGATCGAGCGCCGTGAACGACTTCAGGGCAGCCTCAAGGGCGTCTTGCACGGTGCGGCCGCTCAGCTGGCTTTGCCAGCCCTCGAACGCGCGGCCGTTGTAGCTCACGCCCAGCGCCATGCGCTGCAACCCGGGCTCGCGAGGCGCTGAATTCCCGACGGTCGAGGGTTCCAAGCGAGCCAGAAGACGGGACGCGCGCGCCGGTGTCAGCTCAGGTCGGCGAGGAAGGTGCTGGCCTTGGTTTTGAGTGCGCCAGAGGCCTCCGCCAACACCTCTTCAGCCAAGGAGCGCGCGCCTTCAAGATCGCCAATGGCACGGAATTCCTCGGCCAGCGAGAGCTTGGTGTCCAGCGGATTTTCCTCGCTCAGACCGTCGCCCTCGGCTTCGGAAGATGCCGGGGCTTCGAGGTCGAGCTCGGCATCGCTGAGATCGAACGATATCAGCTCTGCGGATCCCGTCGCGGACGCGGCCAAGCCAGCGACGGCTGGTTTGGCCGCTGCCGTCGGCACCCCGGCCACTGGCGGCTCATCGAAGTTCAGGCCAGGCAGTGAGTCGCCCAAGTCGAACATGGGCTGCTCGGAAACCGAGCCGTCGGATGCCGCGGCGCGCGGCTTGTCCTCCAGAAGCGCCGCGGGTTCCGAGGGGAAGTCGAGATCGAAGTCCATCGGGCGTGACTCAAACGCCGACAGATCGACCGTTGGCGTGTGCGTCAGCGCGTCGGTGCTGCCAAGATCGTCCAGCGCCGACATCACGTTGTCGCTGGCACTCGACTGGGCGGGCGGGGCTGGCGCGTCATCGGTTGAAAAATCGAGGTCGAGATCCAGGCTGCCGCCAGCATTTTGGCCGCTGTCGCCTGCCGACAGGGCGCTGAGGCCGAACGGCTGAGTCATTGCGCCACCGGCCGCGGTGAAAGCGACCACCTTGTCGGCCGGTGCGCCGCCTGGCTGGTACAGCGGGTTGCTCGGGTCGAGCTCACGTCCGAGCTCACAGGCGTGGTCCCACTCAGGGCCTTTGCCCTCGGTGAGGCTGTAGGCTTCGGTGGCCACCACCTCGAAGGCCTTGGCATCGCGCCGTTTGGCGTAAATTTCCAGCAGCTTGTTATGAATGGCCACGCGCGTGGGGGTGCTGCGCATGGCTTCTTTGAGGATTTCTTCGGCTTGCAGATCCCGGCCGTAGGCGAGGTAAACGTCTGCCTCGGCGACTGGGTCCACATCGCCCGCGGCATCCAGCTGGCTCGGCGAATACACCATGGAGGAGCCTGAGGCGGTCGCCTCGGCCGTGTCGATACGCTGCCCGCCACTGGAGCCGAAAAAGGAATCGGGCTGCAGCCGGCTTTCCAGGAACGAGCTGTCAACCGCCGATCCCTTTTTGCGCTGTCGCATGCGGTAGAGGCCAAAAGCAGCAAGCAGTGCGAGCAGGCCACCCGCAGCGGGCAGCACCAGCGGATTTTCTTGTAGCTGGTCGAGCATCGAGGGCTCGCTGGAAACCGGGGCAGGCACCGGCGGTGGCGGCGCAACCATGGGCGCTGGTGGCGGTGTGGCCTCGGTGACGGGACTTGGCGCAGCAGGTTCTGCTGCGACCGGGGGCTGTGGCGCTGCTTCCACCGGGGCTGGTACGGCAGCGGGTGCGGTCAGGGCCGCCCCGGGTGCCGCTGCGCTCGGCGCTGCAGCGGCTGGCGCACCCGCGGCAGCAGGGACGCTGCCCAGCTTGGCCAGTTCCTCGACGTTGCGCGAAAGCTCGGCCACCCGTGTGGCCGCTTCTTTGGCTTGACGCTCCTGCGCAATCTTGTCTTCGGCGGAGGCAACACCCGGGACAGCGCCCTTGGACAGGGTGAGCTTGTCCTGAACGGGTGCCGCTGGCGGTGGTTCCTGAACTTCCGCTTTGATCCGGCCAGCGGCTTCGCGGCTGCCGGTGTCCACCGAGGTGGCGGGCACCCGGCCCGCCAGACGCCGGCGGAATTCGTCGAAATCGCGGCTCTGCGCCGCGATGACCTGGCGCGCTTCGTCGGGGGCAACGCCACCGGCCGCCGCCTCATCGGGCAGGTCGATCACGGCGCCTGCCTTGATTCGGTTGACGTTGTCGCCGATGAACGCGTTGGGGTTGGCCCGCAGCATGGCGACCAGCATCTGGTCGAGCGACACGCTGGCGGGGCGATTCGCGTCAGCGATGCGGCCAGCGGTGTCGCCAGCGCGCACGCGAAGCTGCGTCGGACGCGCCGCCGGTGAAGGTGTGGTGGCCGCTGGGGCTGGGGCTGCCGCCGCCGCTGGCGCGGTGGCGCGTGGTGCAGCCGGCTCCCGCGCGGCGGCTGCGGGTGGGCGTGCTGGCTGGGGGGCTGCTGCCGCGGGCACTGGCGCAACGGGCGCCGCGGCACGGGCTTTGGGTGGATCGATGAGCAGGGTGTAGTCACGCACGATGCGACCCGACGCCCAGTTGGCCTCGATCATCAAATCGACAAACGGCTCGCTCACCGGTCTCGGGCTGGTCAGGCGCAGATAGGCACGGCCATCGGCGCGCCGCTCCAGCGTGAGCTGCGCGCTGGCCAGCGCCTGGTTGAAATCCATGCCGGCGGCACGAAACGCGGCGGGCGTTGCCACGCCGACGCGCAGGCTGCTGGCTTCTTCTGCACTGATCTCAGGCACTTCGATTTCTGCACGCAACGGCTCGCCCAAGGCAGACTGCACCGCGATACGGCCCAGCGCCAGCGCCATCGCATCCCCGGCTGGTACCAAGCTGGTACACAGCACCACCGCCGCAGCGACCGCATGCAACCGGTTGAAACCGTCTGAACGTACCTCTTCGCGTGGAACGGAGGTCGGCGGGACGGGGGTTTGGCGGGGATTGGATGGCACGTGGACCTCGATGTGAAAAACCGAAAAATGACCTTAGCATCAACGGATTAGGGTGACAAGCTGAGAATCCGCTTGATGTTCTAACCCGCCCGTTGGTCGCCCGGCGAACTGGCCGGGCGTTGTGGTCTCGCAACGAGCGAGGCCCTTGGCCATCCTGCCGGCGGCGGCGTGCCGGGCAAGTCAGGCATCCAGCACGATGCGCAGCATCCGCCGCAGCGGTTCGGCTGCACCCCAGAGCAGCTGATCACCGATGGTGAAGGCGCCGACATACGAAGGCCCCATCGCCAGCTTGCGCACCCGACCCACCGGAATCGTCATGGTGCCGGTGACAGCCACTGGCGTCAGGTCTTTCACCGTGGCTTCGCGGGTGTTCGGCACCACCTTGGCCCACGGGTTGTCGGCAGCAATCATGGCCTCGATATCGGCCACCGGCACATCTCGCTTGAGCTTGAAGGTCAGCGCCTGGCTGTGGCAGCGCATGGCGCCCACGCGCACGCAGAAACCATCGACGGGAATCGGTGTTGAGCCAAAGCTTTCACCCAGGCCCAGAATCTTGTTGGTCTCGGCCATGCCTTTCCACTCTTCTTTGGACGTTCCCCATCCGGGCTCATCCTGTTGCTTGCCGATTCCCAGATCCTTGTCGATCCAGGGAATCAGCGAGCC
>JAIFNE010000031.1 GCA_020047875.1 Hydrogenophaga sp. | reverse complement strand
AAAACATCGACGCCCTGGCCGGCCTGCTGCAGCTCAACCGCGCCGAGCGCGCGCTGCTGCTCTACGGCACGCTGGCCCGCTACCAGCGCGACCTGCGCTCCATCCTGGTTGAATTCAAGGTGAACAACGCGCCCGAGGCCTATGCGGCGATTGCCGACGTGGCCGGCGTGAAAGCCAGCGAAGTGGGCGAGGCGCTGCGCGCGGGGTCACGGCTGGAGCGCATCGGCATGGTGGAGAACCTGATCTCCGAGCACAACATCACCGACCTGGCCGACCTGATGAAGGTGAGCGAGAAGCTGCCGCCGGTGCTGATGCGCGAGTACCAGACGCAAAGCGAGCTGATGGCCGTGTTCACCCGGCCGGCCGCCCGCTCCAGCCTGACCGAGTGGGTGACGACGTGCGCCTGCTCTGCAGCCTGCTGCGCGAAGCGGTGGCGCGCCGGGAGCCTGGTGTGAACGTGCTGGTCTACGGGCCGCCGGGTACCGGCAAGACCGAGCTGGCGCGCGTGGTGGCGCAGGCCGCCGGGCTGGCGCTGTTCGAGGTGGAATACGCCGACCGCGACGGCAACGCCCTCAGCGGCCGCGACCGCTACCGCTCGCTGCAGATCGCCCAGGTATTCCTGAAAGGCACGGCGCATTCCGCGCTGCTGTTCGACGAGGTGGAAGACGTTTTCCCGCCCATATCGAGCGAGGCCGCGCAGCTCATGGCGCGCGCCGAGCACGTGGCCGCGCCGCACACCGGCAGCGTCAGCGGCAAGGCCTGGGTGAACCAGATCCTGGAGTCCAACGCGGTGCCCACCCTGTGGGTCACCAACCGCATCGAGCAGATCGATCCGGCGTTTCGCCGGCGTTTCGCCTATCACCTCGAACTCAAGAGCCCGCCGCCTGGCGCGCGCGAGCAGCTGGTGCGCAAGACCCTGGAAGACGCCGCCGTGTCCGACGCGCTGGTGGCCCGCCTCACCGAGCGCAAAGGGCTGACCCCGGCGCAGATTCGCACCGCGGTGCGCTTCGCCCAGCTCGCGGTGGTGCCGGTGGCCAAGCCCGCCACGCGCGGCCGGCGCAAGGCCGCGGCGCCCCTGCTGGATGACCTGATCGAGCGCCAGCTGAAGAACGCCGACCTTGCGCTCGGCCGCCGCCCCGATGTACAGCAACGCCCCAGCGTGACCCAGTACAGCCTGGACATGCTCAACGTCGACAGCCGTTACGAAATCCCCCGCATCGTGGCCGCGCTGAAAGCCCGCGGCCACGGCTGCCTGTGTTTCCACGGCGCCCCCGGCACCGGCAAAACCGCCCTGGCCGAGCACCTCGCGCAGCAGCTGGAGCGCCCGCTCATGCTGCGCCGCGCCAGCGATCTGGTGAGCAAGTTCGTGGGCGAGACCGAGCAGCAAATGGCCACCATGTTTCGCGAAGCCGAGACTGAAAACGCGGTGCTGCTGCTCGACGAGGCCGACAGCTTCCTGCAAGACCGCCGTGGCGCGCAGCGCACCTACGAGGTGACCGAGGTCAACGAGATGCTGCAGGGCATGGAGCGCTTTGCCGGCATCTTCATCTGCACCACCAACCTGATGGACAGCATCGATCAGGCAGCGTTACGCCGCTTCACCTTCAAGATCCGCTTCAAACCGCTCACCGCGATCCAGCGCGAAACCATGTATGTGGTGGAAGCCCTGGCGGGCGACGCCAGCCTGCTGGAGCCCGCGCTGGCCCGGCGCCTCGCGCTGCTGGAGCAGCTTTGCCCCGGCGATTTCGCGGCGGTGAAGCGTCAGGTGGATATCTTGGGCGAAACGCTGGCGCCCGCCGAATTTCTGGAACAGCTCGAAGCCGAGCACCGCATCAAGCCCGAGGTGCGGGAAGCCAGGAAGATTGGGTTTTAGAGAAGCGCCCCCCGCGCCGGGCCTGCGGCGCGTCACTCTCCGGGGGAATTCAGTGCATCAAGGCCATTGGCCCCGAAGGCAGTTCTTCCGGCTCGTAGTCCGGGTGGTTGTCGACGAAGAAGCGCATCTTCTGGTCCAGCCGCGCCACGCGGTCGTTGGCCACCTGCTGGCAGTGGTAGGTGGAGATCAGGTTGTGCAGCTTGCCGCGCAGGAACCACAGGTCTTTGGGGGTCTGGCAGCACATCAGCGCGGCATGCAGCCGCGTGCGCATCGGGTCCTTGATGTCCGCCATGGCTTCTTGAAACTCATCCACCAGAAAGTCAAGCTCCAGCACCTGCGTATCGTGGTAGCTCGGGGTCTTGCTCTTGAACCAAGGCAGCTTGAAGAACATGCCGTGCTCCGTTTCTGGATGAGGGGTTGACGAACGGGGGATGCCCCCCGGTTCTTTACATCATCGGCAGCCGGTGCGCGGTCTTGAGCCTGACAGGGCCTCAGATGGAGGTTTTGCGACAAGCGGTCAGGCACCTAACACCTTGGTGTTGAAGCGGGCGCAGCCTGCGACACCGCATTACCCGAAAGCACTCACCACCCGCAACACCTCGGCGCCGTAGGCCTCGCGTTTTTTCTGGCCGATGCCGGCAATGCCGTCCAGATCGGCCATGGTGCGCGGTTGTTGAGCGGCCAGGGCACGCAGGGTGGCGTCGTGAAAGATCACGAAGGCGGGCAGGTTGTGTTCGCGTGCCACCTCGGCGCGCCAGGCCTTGAGGGCATCCAGGCATTCGCGCTCGGCCAGGCTCAGCGGCTGGCCGTCCGGTGCCACGTCTTTGGCGGCGCTGCGGCTGCTGCCCTTGTTGCGTGAGCGGGCCGGTTTTTCGCTGGCTTGCTTCATCCACACCTGAGCGCCGCCCTTCAAGATGTCGCGCGCGCCCTCGGCCAGGTGCAGGGTGTTGAAGTGGGCGGCGTCGACCTGCACCGCCTCGCGGGCGATCAGCTGGCGCAGCAGGGCGCGCCATTGCGTTTCAGACCAGTCGTCGCCGATGCCGAAGGTCGATAACTTGTGGTGCGCGTACTGCGCCATTTTCTCGGTCTGCTTGCCTCGCAGAATGTCCATGATGTGGCCGGCGCCAAACGCGGTGCCGCTGGCTTGCTGCACGCGGTAAATGCAAGAAAGGATCTTGCGCGCAGCCTCGGTGGCATCAATCAGCTCGGGCGGCTTCAAACAGTTGTCGCAGTTGCCGCACGGCTCGCTGGCTTCGCCGAAATAGCCCAGGAGGCGGACGCGGCGACAGTCGCTGCCCTCGGCCAGGGTCAGCAGCGCGTCGAGCTTGCCGCGCAGCACCTGCTTGAATTCGTCGGCCGCCGGGCTTTCGTCGATCATGCGGCGCTGGTTCACCACGTCTTGCAGGCCGTAGGTCATCCAGGCGTTGGCGGCTTCGCCGTCGCGCCCGGCGCGGCCGGTTTCCTGATAGTAGCCCTCGATGTTCTTGGGCATGTCGAGGTGGGCCACGAAGCGCACGTCGGGCTTGTCGATGCCCATGCCAAACGCAATGGTGGCCACCATGATCAGGCCCTCTTCGCGCAAAAAACGGTCCTGGTGGTTCTGCCGCAGGGCGGGCTCCAGGCCGGCGTGGTAGGGCAGGGCGTTGAAGCCCGCATCGCGCAGCAGGCCCGCCACTTCCTCGACCCGCTTGCGCGACTGGCAGTAGACGATGCCGGCGTCGTGGCCTTGCGAGTGGCTGTGTTCGTCGCGGATGAAGCGCAGCAGCTGCTGGGTGCCGTCGGTTTTCTCGACGATGGTGTAGCGGATGTTGGGCCGGTCGAAGCTGCTGATGAAGGTGCGTGCTTCCTGCAGCTGCAGCCGCTCGATGATGTCGGCGCGGGTGAGGTCGTCGGCGGTGGCGGTGAGCGCCACGCGGGGCACGCCGGCGAAGCGCTCGTGCAACACCACCAGGCCGCGGTATTCGGGGCGGAAATCGTGGCCCCACTGGCTGACGCAATGTGCCTCGTCGATCGCAAACAGGCTGAGCCGGCCGCGCTCGTGCAGCGAATCGAGCAGGGCGAGAAAGCGCGGCGTGGTCAGGCGCTCGGGCGCGGCGTACAGCAGCGTGATCTCGCCGCGCAGCATCTGCTTTTCGACCTGCTGCGCCTCGTCCAGCGACAGGCTGGAGTTCAGAAACGCCGCGGCCACGCCCGCTTCCAGCAGCGCGCCCACCTGGTCGTGCATCAGCGCGATCAGCGGCGACACCACCACGGTAAGACCCCGCCCAGCACGCTCGCGCACGATCGCCGGCACCTGGTAACACAGCGACTTGCCGCCGCCCGTGGGCATGAGAACCAGCGCGTCGCCGCCCTCGCTCACATGCGCCACGATCTCCGCCTGCGGGCCACGAAACGCGTCATAGCCAAACACCTCCTGCAGCACGCCGGCGCAGGTTTCCAGCGTTTCGCCGGCCGGCGCGATGTCGATCATCTCGGTGGCCAAGCTACATCTGCTCCCACGGCAGCCCGTCGTGTCGCCAGCCGTTGATCGACGAGCGCCTGAAGGTATCGTTCAGCTCACCCTCGAAGCCGTGCACCACATGCGCCACTTCAGTAAAACCGGCGGCCTCCAGCGCCTGGCCCGCGTCCAGCGTGCGCTTGCCGCTGCGGCAGATCAGCAGCACCGGCCGGTCTTTCCCGCCGGCCTCGGCCTCCACCGCGGCGGTGAAGCGGGCCGGGTCGGGTGTGAGATCGGGGTATTCGTACCAAGGGATGTTTTCCACGCCGGGCGGGCGGCCCACATAGAGCGACTCGATTTCCATGCGCACGTCGACAAACAGCGGGCCCTCCAGCCCGGCCGCTTGGCGCCTGGCCTGCTCGGTTTGCAGCCAGCTCCAGGCTTCGATGGGGGCGAGGTGTTTCATGGCCGCTATTGTCGGGTATGGATAGGTCGCACCCTCTACGCGGCGCGGGCGCCAGCCGCTAGGCTCGCGTGGCGCTTTCAACTCAACCCACCACGCCCCGCCCGATCGTGAATCCTGCCGCTTCTCCCTATCCCCGCCTGCTGGCCCCGCTCGATCTGGGCTTCACCACGCTGAAAAACCGCGTGCTCATGGGCAGCATGCACACCGGCCTGGAAGACGGGCGCGACCTCAGCAAGCTGGCCGCCTATTTCCGCGAGCGTGCCGAGGGGCAGGTGGGCCTGATCGTGACCGGGGGCTTTGCGCCCAACATGGCCGGCTGGACCAAGCCCTTCGCCGGCACGCTGGCCACCTCGGGCGCCGCGCGACGCCACCGCGTGGTGACCGACGCGGTGCACCAGGCCGGCGGCAAGATTGCGCTGCAGATCCTGCACACCGGGCGCTACGGCTACCACCCGCTGGCGGTGGCGCCCTCGCGGCTCAAGTCGCCCATTTCGCCGTTCACTCCGTTTGCGCTGAGCGCCCGCGGCGTCGAGCGGCAGATTCGTGCCTTTGTGAACTGCGCGGCCAAGGCGCGCGAGGCCGGCTACGACGGCGTGGAAATCATGGGCTCCGAGGGCTACCTCATCAACCAGTTCCTGAGCCTGGCCACCAACCAGCGCGACGACGACTGGGGCGGCGACTACTCGAACCGCATGCGCCTGCCGCTGGAAATCGTGTCGCGCACGCGCGAGGCCGTGGGCCGCGACTTCATCATCATTTACCGCCTGTCCATGATCGACCTGGTGCCCGGCGGCAGCAGCTGGGACGAGGTGGTGCAGCTCGGCACGGCGGTGGCCCGCGGCGGCGCCAGCATCATCAACACCGGCATCGGCTGGCACGAAGCGCGCATTCCCACCATTGCCACCAGCGTGCCGCGCGCGGCCTTTGCCTGGGTCACGCAGAAGATGCGCGCCGAGTTTGCCCGCGCTGGCCTCACCACGCCGCTGGTGGCCAGCAACCGCATCAACACGCCCGAGGTGGCCGAGCAGCTGCTGGCCGATGGCGCGGCCGACCTGGTTTCCATGGCGCGCCCGCTGCTGGCCGACGCGCATTTCGTTGCCAAGGCCGCGCGCGGCCAGAGCGACCTGATCAACACCTGCATTGCCTGCAACCAGGCCTGCCTGGACCATGTGTTCGTCAACAAGGTGGCCAGCTGCCTGGTGAACCCGCGGGCCTGCCGCGAGACCGAGCTGGTGTTTCACCCGGTGGTTAAAAAGAAACGCTTGGCCGTGGTGGGCGCGGGCCCGGCCGGCCTGACGGCCGCCACGCTGGCCGCCGAGCGCGGCCACGAGGTGCACCTGTTCGATGCGGCGGGTGCCATCGGCGGCCAGCTCAACATGGCCAAGCAAGTCCCCGGCAAGGAAGAGTTCTTCGAGATGCTGCGCTACCTGCAGCGCCGCGTGGAGACCACTGGCGTGCGGCTGCACCTGAACCAGACCGTGACCGCGGCCGACCTGCAGGGGTTCGACGAGCTGATCGTGGCCACCGGCGTTACCCCGCGCGACCCGAAGATCCCTGGCCAGGCGCACCCCAAGGTGCTGAGCTACATCGAGGTGCTGCGCGAGCACAAACCGGTGGGCGAGCGGGTGGCCATCATCGGCGCGGGTGGCATTGGCTTTGATGTGGCCGAGTTTCTGGTGCACAGCGGCACCTCCACCACGCTCGATCTGCCCGCCTGGCAGGCCGAATGGGGCGTCACCGATCCGCAGCAAGCGCCCGGCGGACTGAGCCCGCAGGCGCCTGCGGTGTCGCCGCCAGCGCGCCAGATCACGCTGCTGCAGCGCAAAGCCGGCAAGCTGGGCGCCGGTCTGGGCAAAACCACTGGCTGGATTCACCGCAGCGCGCTGAAACACAAGCAGGTGAAGATGATCGGCGGCGTGAACTACGAGCGCATTGCCGACGAAGGCCTGCTGATCTCACACGGCCCGCAGCGCGAAAACCCGACCTGGATCGTCTGCGACACGGTGGTGCTCTGCGCCGGCCAACTGCCACTGCGCACCCTGGCCGATGAACTCACCGCGTTGGGCAAGCCGGTCCATGTGATCGGCGGCGCCCTCGAAGCGGGCGAGCTGGACGCCAAGCGCGCGATTGACCAGGCAGCACGCCTGGCCGCCACGCTCTGAAGCCTCAGCGCTCCTGCCTCACCAGGCAAACCTGGCCTGATGCGCCAGCGTGTATTCGCTGAGCCATTCCGAGCGCTGCTCGCCGGGCTTCACATCGGCCGGCAGGCGCACATAAATGTGGGCCGTCACCGCTTCGCCCGCCTCGCCATCGCAGGGCTCCAGCGTCACCGTGGTGCGGATGTGGTCGCCCGGCTCGCCCCGGCGTTCCAGAACCACGGGTTTCAGCGGCGGTCAGTGATGGGTGTGGCTCAGTAGCTGCCCATGTAGTCGCGCTTGCCGATCGGCAGGCCGTTGTGGCGCAGGATGGCGTAGGCCGTGGTCACGTGAAAGAAGAACTGCGGCAGGCCGTAGTTGGCCAGGTAGGTCTGGCCGCTCAGCTTTTTCTCCTTGGGCGTGCCCGGACGCAACACGATCTCGGTGCCTTCCTTGCCTTCGAACTGCGAAGCGTTCACGCCGTCCAGAAAAGCCAGTGTCTGCGTCAGCAGCGCATCCAGATCGGCAAAGGTTTTTTCCTGGCCATCAAAGGCCGGCACATCCACGCCAGCCAGGCGCGCCGCAATGCCGCGCGAAAAATCGGCGGCAATCTGCACCTGCTTGATCAGCGGAAACATGTCGGGAAACAGGCGCGCCTGCAGCAAGGCATCCGGCTCGATGCCTTTGGCCGTCGCGTGTTCGCTCGCCTGCACCAGCATGGTCTTCAGGGCCGTGAGCATTTGCTTGAAAACGGGAACGGAGTGGGTGTACATCGAGGGCGTCATGGTGTGTCCGGTTGGGCGAAGGTGGGTGCGCGGATGCAGCGTCCGCAGCGCGGCTGAGAATGTAGCCCGAAAGCGCCCAGTGCCGCGCCCAGGCCCGTGGGCTTCGCGGCGCGGCACCGGGCTTTCTACAATCTGCCCATGACCGCTTCCGCACCGACCTACACCCGCGCCCAGGCGCTGCCCGCGATCCTGAAGGCCCGCATTGCCATCTTGGATGGCGCCATGGGCACCATGATCCAGCGCTTCAAGCTCGACGAGGCGGCTTACCGTGGCGAGCGGTTCAAGGACTTTCACAAAGACGTGAAGGGCAACAACGAGCTGCTGAGCCTCACGCGGCCCGATGTGATCCGCGACATTCACGAAAGCTACCTCGCCGCCGGCGCCGACCTGATCGAGACCAACACCTTCGGCGCCACCACGATCGCGCAGGACGATTACGAGATGGGCCACCTCGCGCGGGAGATGAACCTGGTGTCGGCCCGCCTCGCCCGCGAAGCCTGCGACAAATACAGCACGCCCGACAAGCCCCGCTTCGTCGCCGGCGCCCTAGGCCCCACGCCCAAGACCGCCAGCATCAGCCCCGATGGCGCCGCCTATTACGAACAGGTGCAGGCGCTGGTGGAGGGCGGGGCTGACGTGCTGCTGGTCGAAACCATTTTCGACACGCTCAACGCCAAAGCCGCCCTGTTCGCCATCGACGAGTTCTTCGAAGCCAGCGGCGAGCGCCTGCCGATCATCATCAGCGGCACCGTGACCGACGCCTCGGGCCGCATCCTGAGCGGCCAGACGGTGAGCGCGTTCTGGGCCAGCGTGCGCCACACCCAGCCGCTGGCCGTGGGCCTGAACTGCGCCCTGGGCGCCACGCTGATGCGCCCCTACATCCAGGAGCTGGCCAAGGTGGCGGGTGACACCTTCATCAGCTGCTATCCCAACGCCGGCCTGCCCAACCCCATGAGCGACACCGGCTTTGACGAAACGCCCGAGGTCACCAGCCGACTGCTGCGCGAGTTCGCGGCCG
>JAIFNE010000109.1 GCA_020047875.1 Hydrogenophaga sp. | reverse complement strand
ACGCGCAAGGTGGCGCTGCAGGGAAAGAATTCGCGCGATGCCAAGGTGGCCGACATCATGACGCGCGAGGTGCTGGTGGTCAGCCCCAAGACGCGGGCCCGCGAATGCATGGCACTGATGAGCAGCCGAAAGATCCGGCACCTGCCGGTGGTCGATGGCGATACCCTGGTGGGCGTGCTCTCCATCCGCGATCTGCTCGACGCGATCATCGCCGACCAGGAGCACACCATCGAGCAGTTGGAAAACTACATACAGTCTTGAGGGTGTGAGGCGCCTGTTGGACGCGTGCGCTATGGCCCCGCAAGCGCCATCGCGGCCACGGTCCCTCAGCGGGTGGGCACCAGAAAGTCTTTGCTGATGCGCATGCCCAGTTCGTTGACGCGATCGAGGAACTGGGTGAGGAAAGCGTGCAGGCCAGTTGCCAAAATCTCGTCGATCCGCGCGTACTGCAGATCTGCCTTGAGTTTGCCGGCACGGCGCTGGGTTTCCCCCGAGTGGTCGTTGGCCACGGTGTTGAGGCGGTCCACCACCTCATTCACACAGGTCGCCATGCTGCGCGGCATATCGGGCCGCAGGATCAGCAACTCGGCCACCTTCAGCGGCGTGATGACATCCCGGTACACCTTGCGATAGACCTCGAAGGCGCTCACACTGCGCAAAATGGCGCTCCACTGGTAGAAGTCGAAGTCTTCTTCCATGGCGGCGGCGTCGCTGGTGTGGTCCTGATAGGCGGCATGGTATTTCACATCGAGCAGGCGCGCCGTGTTGTCGGCCCGCTCCAGAAAGGTGCCCATGCGGTAGAAATGGAACGCGTCATCTCGAAGCATGGTGCCGATGGCAACGCCGCGTGAAAGGTGCGAGCGAAATTTCACCCATTCGAAGAACTGACTGGGATCGCGCTCGAAGTCCGTGCCCTTGAGCATGCGCGCCAGCTCGATCCAGGTCTGGTTTTGCGTTTCCCAGAACTCGGTGGTGAGCGTGCCGCGCACGGCGCGCGCATTCTCGCGCGCTGCGCGCAGGCAGGAGGCGATGCTTGATGGGTTGCGCTCGTCGCGCACCATGAAGTCCAGCACGTTGCGCGGCGTGATTTCTGCGCCGTATTTTTCGGTGTAGGCCGGCATCAGCTCACTGATGCGCAGCAGGCCCTCCCAGCCAGCCTGCGCCTCGTGGCTGGATTGCGGCAGCAGAGAGGTGAGGTAGTTCACCGGGACATCCAGAACAGGTGATCGGCGGTTCTTGACAGCATCATGGCGTTTCCTAAGGGGGTGGCAGGCAGCGGGCGACGTGGGTGACGCGCTCAGCTGCCTTCCAGAATCCAGGTGTCTTTGGTTCCGCCGCCCTGCGACGAGTTGACGACCAGCGAGCCTTCCTTGAGCGCGACGCGGGTCAGGCCACCGGGCACCAGTTGCACATCGGTGCCCGACAGAACAAAAGGCCGCAGGTCGATGTGGCGCGGCGCAATGCCGTCTTTCACATAGGTCGGGCAGGTGGACAGGGACAGCGTGGGCTGCCCGATATAGCCATCGGGCTTGGCAAGAATGGCCTGGCGGAAATCTTCGATCTCGGCCTTGGTCGACGCGGGCCCCACCAGCATGCCGTAACCACCGGCACCGTGTACCTCCTTGACCACCAGGTCCTTGAGGTTGTCCAGGATGTACTTGAGTTCGTCGGGTTTGCGCCCCATGAAGGTGGGCACGTTGTTGAGAATCGGTTTCTCGCCGAGATAGAACTCGATCATCTTGGGCACATACGGGTAGATCGACTTGTCGTCGGCCACACCGGTACCCACCGCGTTGCAGATGTTCACATTGCCGGCCCGGTAGGCCGACATGAGGCCGGCACAGCCCAGCGTGGAGCCCGGGCGAAACACCAGCGGATCGAGGAAATCGTCGTCCACGCGCCGGTAGATCACATCGACCCGCTGCGGGCCCATGGTGGTGCGCATGAAGACAAAGTTGTCCTTGACGAACAGGTCTTGCCCCTCGACCAGCTCCACGCCCATTTGCTGCGCGAGGAAGGCGTGTTCAAAGTAGGCACTGTTGTACATGCCAGGGGTGAGCAACACCACGGTGGGCTCGCCAGCCGAGGCGGCCGGCGCCACGGCGCGCAGGGTCTCCAGCAGCAGATCGGGGTAATGCGCCACCGGAGCCACGCGGTTCTGGCTGAACAGCTCGGGTGAGAGCCGCATCATCATCTTGCGGTCTTCGAGCATGTAGCTCACGCCACTGGGCACGCGAAGGTTGTCTTCCAGCACGTAGTACTCGCCCACGCCGTTGGCGTCGGGCGCGCGAACCATGTCGATGCCTGCAATGTGGGAGTACACGCCGTTGAAAAGGTCCACCCCGGCCATCTGCGGGCGGTACTGGGCGTTGTTGAGGATCTGCTCGGCCGGGATGTGACCGGCGCGGAGGATCTCCTGATCGTGGTAAATGTCGTGCAGGAACCGGTTGAGCGCGGTCACGCGCTGCACCAGACCCTGCTTCATGACCCGCCACTCGTGGTTCGGAATGATGCGCGGGATGAGGTCGAAAGGGATCAGCCGTTCGGTGCCGCAGTCGTCTTCGTCTTTGTCGCCATACACCGCGAAGGTGATGCCCACGCGGCGAAAAATCACCTCGGCCTCTTCGCGCCGGTCGGCCATCACCTCGGCTGGCTGCTCGGCCAGCCAGCGCGCATAGCCTTGGTAGTGGGCCCGTACCTCGCCTGGGGAGGCATACATTTCGTCGAACATGGCGTGGGTCATGAGGTTTTCTCCTTCGGTGAGCATAGCAAGGACTAGGCCACCCGTGGAACCGTGACCCCGCCTCAGTGCACCGCCATGACGCCACGCGGCGCACCACGCTGGATGCAAAACAGGCAATGTGGTGCACCGCGCACCATCGTGGCGCAGCAAGCCCCAGGCGCGGCGTTGGCGCTCAGTCGGTGTCGTCGCGCTCGGGCAGCACGGCGTCTGGCCCAGAGGACTGCGCCATCGCATGGTGCCAATAGCGCCGAGAGACTTCGCGCTCGCCCGCGCCGCATTCGGGGCTGCTGACCCATCGCATGCCGCGTTCGCGGTAGCGCGCCAGCACCTCGGGCGCGGGGTGGCCAAAGCGGTTGCGATACCCCGCCTGCACCAGCACCCACTGAGGGCGCAAGGTGTTGAGCAAAACCGGGCTGCTGGACGTGCGGCTGCCGTGGTGCGGTGCAATCAGCAGCGTGGCGCGCAGCTCGGGCCGGGCAAGGGCGAGCCGGGTTTCGCGCTCGGCATCCAGATCGCCGCTGAGCCAGGCACTCTGTTGCCCGGCGCTGATGCGCAAGGTGCATGACATCGCGTTGCTCGGCAGCGCCGCGCGGCCCTCGCTGAGGTAGTGCGCGGGTTCGGGATGCAGCATCTCGAACTGCACGCCATCCCAGGTCCAGCGCTCGCCGGCCAGGCAGCGGAGGGCGGGATCGGCGTCGAACGACGAGAGCCAGCGCGCCGCTGGCCAGACGGCACGGATCGCCTCGGCGCCACCGGCGTGGTCGCTGTCTTTGTGGCTGATCACCACCGCATCGGGCCGCTCACCCATGGCGCCGTAGCGGGGACCGGCGTCAAACAACAGGCTGTGCCGGGCGGTGCGAACCAGCAGCGCGCTGCCCTGGCCCACATCGATCGCCACCACCTCAAACACGCCGGGCGCTGGCCGCAGCGGAGCCCACAGCAAACCCGGCGCCAGCAGAAACAGGCCCGCCACGCGCCACACCGCGGGCAGCCGCAGCACCAGCAACACACCGCCACACACCGCCGCGAGCGCCACACCCGTGGGCGGAATCGGCCGGTGGATCGCCGCCCAGGGCCACTGAGCCAGCCAGGCGAGGCCCACCCCCAGCGCCTGCACCGCGAGCGCGGCCGCGTCCCACAGCGGTGGCAGCAACACGCCGAGCATCGCCAGCGGCGTGATCACCAGCGTCACCCAGGGAATCGCGAGCAGGTTGGCGGCGAGACCCACCAGCGAAAACTGTCCAAACAGCAGCAGCGCCAGGGGCGCCAGCGCCACCGTGACCACAGCCTGCTCGCGCAGCAGGCCCAGGCCCGAGCGCAGCGCGCGCCACCCCAGGCGCGCCGCAAGCGCCTCGCCCGCCTCGGGCGCCAGCGCTTGGCGACGCCCAGGATCGGTGGCAAACAAAATGCCCACCGCCACGAAACTGAGCCAGAAGCCGGGCTGCATGAGCGCCCACGGGTCGAGCAGCAACACCGCCGACATCGCCAGCCACCAGACCATGGGCCAGGGCCAGTGTCGACCAGACAAGCGAAGCGCCACCACCACGGCCAGCATCAGCACCGTGCGCTGCGCGGGCACGCCCCAGCCGGAAAACACGGCATACGCCGCCGCCAGCGCCAGACCACCCACGCCCGCCGCCAGCGGCACCGGTACCGCCAGCAGCGCGCCGGGGCAGAGCAGCCCCAGGCGGCGCCAGCCCCAGCCGATCAGCGCCATGGCCAGCCAGGCGAACATGGTCACATGGAGGCCGGAGATGCTCATGAGGTGCGCCACGCCGGTGGTGCGAAACAGGTCCCAGTCGTCTCGCTCGATCGCGCTCTGATCGCCCACCACCAGCGCGGCCAGCACGCCGCCACTGCGCGGCTCGGCCACCCGCATGGCGATGCGCTCGGCCACCCACTGCCGCGCCGCCAGCACCGGGTAGCCTTCGCGCTCGCCCAGCCGCTTCGGCGTTGCATCACGCGGGCCGCTCCTCACGTAGCCGGTGGCCCCAATGCCCTGCTCCCAGAGCCAGCGCTCGCGGTCCCAACCGTATGGGTTGCGGTTGCCATGTGGCTGGCGCAGGCGCACCGTGAGTTGCCAGCGCTCGCCCGCCTTGAGCGCGGGCGGCGGCACGCCCCCACTGCGCTCACCGCCGAACCAGCTCAGTTGCAGGCGCTCGGGCAGCGCCACCGCCCGCCCGTCCAGCTGGGCCGATTCCACCGCCAGTTCAAACCGCTGCCCCTGCGCCGTGGTCTGGGGCAGCGAGGCCATGCGGCCGATGACGCGAATGTCTTGTCCCTCAAGCGCCTCGGGCAAAGCATGCGAGGCGTAAAACACTGCTCGGCTGCCGGTCAGGCCAGCACCGCACAGCACGCCAGCCGCCAGCAACAGCGGCCAAAGCCGCGCCGCCGGCCGCCGCCAGACCAGCAGCAGCATCAGACCCGACAGACCCAGCAGCAGGCCATACCACCCGAGCGGCCACAGCGCGGGTTGCTGCAACTGCAGCGCCACACCCGTCACCCAGCCGAGAACGG
>JAIFNE010000003.1 GCA_020047875.1 Hydrogenophaga sp. | reverse complement strand
CGCTGGCGGCCGATACGCGCAGCGGCAATCGGCCGGGCTTCACGGGTGCGGCGCCGCCCGCGCTGGGCGAGGCGCTCTACAACCACTTCGTAGCCCTGGCCCAAGTCCACCATCCGGTTGTACAGACCGGCCGCTTCGGGGCCGACATGCGGGTGTACCTGGTGAACGACGGGCCGATCACCATTCCCCTGCAGATGTCGGCGTGAATGCCTGAGCGGGTTCAGCGTGCCCAGCCCGGCCAGAATCTTCGTCTCAAAGGCTTCCATGGCCTCGGCATCGGCTTGGCTGGTTTCGTGATCCCAGCCCTGGGCGTGAAGCGTGCCGTGCACCAGCAGGTGAGCGTAGTGCTGGGCCAGCGGAATGCCCATTTCTGTGGCCTCACGTTCCACCACAGGCGCGCACAAAACAAGGTCTGCCATCACCAGCGGCTCGGTGGCGTAGTCGAAGGTCAGCACGTTGGTGGGGTAGTCCTTGTGCCGGTAGTCGCGGTTGAGAGCGCGGCCTTCGTCTGCGTTGACGATGCGCACCGTGATCTCGGCATCGGCCTCCAGCGCGTGGCGGATCGCGCGCACCACCGCGTGTCGCGGCAGCGCGGCGCGGTGGCTTGCCGCGTCGGGCAGCGCGCCGAACTGGAGCGAGAGACTGAGAGAGGGGAGTGCCATCAGCCTGCCCTCAAGCCGCGGGGCGCCGCGGGCGCCTGACCGGCGCCGGCGTGTCCAGGCTGGGGCTGCGCGCGTCGTAGGCGTCAACGATGCGGGCCACCAGCGGGTGGCGCACCACATCGGCGCTGGTCAGGCGGCACATGGCGATGCCTTGCACCCGCTTCAGCACGCGCTCGGCATCAATCAGGCCGCTGAGCTGCGTGGGCGGCAGGTCGATCTGGCTCACATCGCCGGTCACGACCGCTTTCGACCCAAAGCCAATGCGGGTGAGGAACATCTTCATCTGCTCCACCGTGGTGTTTTGCGCCTCGTCCAGGATCACGAATGCGTGGTTCAGCGTGCGGCCGCGCATGAAGGCCAGCGGGGCGATCTCGATCTGCTGGCGCTCGAAGGCCTTGACCACCTTGTCGTAACCCATCAGGTCGTGGAGCGCGTCGTACAGCGGGCGCAGGTAAGGGTCGACCTTCTGACCCAGATCCCCCGGCAGAAACCCCAGCTTCTCGCCCGCCTCCACCGCCGGGCGGGTGAGCACGATGCGCTGCACGGCGCTGCGCTCCAGCGCGTCCACCGCGCAGGCCACCGCCAGGTAGGTCTTGCCAGTGCCGGCCGGGCCGATGCCAAAGGTGATGTCATGCGTGGCCATGCTTTCCAGGTAGCGAGCCTGGGCTGGCGTGCGCCCCTTGACCTCGCCGCGCCGCGTCTGCATCGCCAGCGCGTCGTCGCCGCCGGGCAGGGCGGTGTCCCCGCTGAGCATGAGTTGCACCGTTTCAGCCGGGATTGGCTTCCTGGCCATCTCGTACAGCGCCTGCAAGGTCTCCAGCGCCTGGTTGGCTTTGGCCTTCGGGCCCTCAATGCGGAATTGCTCGAAGCGGTGCGCCACCTTCACCTGCAGGGCCGCTTCGATGGTGCGTATGTGGCTGTCCAGAGGACCGCACAAGTGACCCATGCGGGCGTTGTCCGGTGGCGAAAAGGTGTGTCGGAGGATCAAACGGATAATCCGGTGATGGCCGTGAGCGGCTTAGCTAGTAAAGGAATCCCGCCATGATAGGCAAGTTGACCGGCACCCTGCTGGAAAAGAACCCTCCGCAGATCCTGATCGACTGTCAAGGCGTGGGCTACGAGGTGGATGTGCCGATGAGCACCTTCTACAACCTGCCGGCTGCGGGCGAGCGGGTTTCGCTGCTCACGCACTTTGTGGTGCGCGAAGACGCGCAGATTCTCTATGGCTTCGGTACCGCGGCCGAGCGCGAGGCGTTTCGGCAGCTTGTCAAGATCAGCGGCGTGGGTCCGCGCACCGCACTGTCGGTGCTCTCGGGCATGAGCGTGGCCGATCTGGCGCAGGCGGTGACGGCGCAAGACAGCGGCCGCCTCGTCAAGGTGCCCGGGATCGGCAAGAAAACGGCTGAGCGCCTGCTGCTCGAACTCAAGGGCAAGCTCGGCGCCGATCTGCCGCTGCCCGGTGCGGCCAGTGCGGTGGGCGAGGCCGCAAGCGATATCCAGCAGGCACTGATTGCCCTGGGCTACAGCGAGAAAGACGCGGCGGCTGTGCTCAAGGCGCTGCCCAAAGACGTGGGCGTGAGCGAAGGCATCAAGCTCGCGCTCAAGACGCTGGGCAAATAACGCCAGTAGCCTGCGCGGTTGCGCAGCAGATTCAGGCAGCACGGCAGAGCGTTTGTGAATACAGGGGATGATGCTCGCTATACTTGTATAGCAAAGGAGAGTTGCATGCTTGCCATCCGCCTGACACCCGAGATTGAAGCCCGACTGGATCGACTGACCCAGGAAACCGGGCGCACCAAGACCGCTCTGGCTCGGGAAGCCATCCTGGAACACCTGGACGACCTGGAGGACTTCTACCTGGCCGAGGCCCGTGCGCGCAAGAACCGCAAAACGATTGCGCTGGACGACGTGGAGCGCGAGCTTGGCTTGGCAGATTGAGTTTGACCCGGACGCGGTGAAGGAGTTGCAAAAACTGGATCGGCCTGTGCAGGTCAGGCTGATTGCGTTTCTGCGCGACCGCCTGGCGCTGCTGGAAGACCCGCGCAGCCTGGGAGAGGCTTTGTCTGGGGCGCGTTTGGGCAGTTACTGGAAGTACCGCGTGGGCGACTGGCGTATCGTCTGCGACATTCAAGACCAGCGAATCGTGGTTCGGGTGCTGCGCGTAGGGAACCGGCGCGAGGTCTACCGATAACCGCTGACGACCACGCCCATCGGCAGACAATCGGCTACACGACCCGCCAACGCAACCTCGCCCCATGACCATCCAGACCGACGACTTCGCCCCAGCCCCCCGCGTGGTATCGGCCGCCCCGATCTCGCCGAAGGAAGAGGCGATCGAGCGCGCCCTGCGGCCCAAGCTGCTTGACGAGTATGTGGGTCAGATGAAGGTGCGCGAGCAGCTTGAGATTTTCATTGGCGCAGCGCGCAAGCGTGGCGAGGCGCTCGACCATGTGTTGCTGTTCGGCCCGCCCGGGCTGGGCAAGACCACGCTGAGTCACATCATTGCGCAGGAGCTGGGTGTGAACATGCGCTCCACCTCGGGGCCGGTGTTGGAAAAGCCCAAGGATCTCGCTGCGCTGCTGACGAATCTGGAGCCCAACGACGTGCTCTTCATCGATGAAATTCACCGCCTCTCGCCGGTGGTGGAGGAAATCCTGTACCCCGCGCTGGAGGATTACCAGATCGACATCATGATCGGCGAAGGGCCGGCGGCGCGCAGCATCAAGCTCGATCTGCAGCCGTTTACGCTGGTCGGCGCCACCACCCGCGCTGGCATGCTGACCAACCCGCTGCGCGACCGCTTTGGCATCGTGGCGCGGCTGGAGTTTTACACCGCGGAAGAGCTCACCCGCATCGTCAAGCGCAGCGCCGGGCTGTTGAACGCACCCACCGAAGCCGATGGCGCGTTTGAAATCGCGCGCCGTTCGCGCGGCACGCCGCGCATCGCCAACCGGCTGCTGCGCCGGGTGCGCGACTATGCGGACGTGAAGGGCGATGGGTGCATCACTGCGGAGATCGCGGGACGCGCGCTGACCATGCTCGACGTGGATCCCCAGGGCTTCGACGTGATGGACCGCAAGTTGCTCGAAGCGGTGATCCACCGTTTCGATGGCGGGCCGGTCGGGCTGGACAACATCGCAGCGAGCATTGGCGAGGAGCGCGACACCATTGAAGACGTGATCGAGCCCTACCTGATCCAGCAAGGCTATTTGCAGCGCACACCGCGCGGCCGCATCGCCACCCTCGCCGCCTACCGCCATCTCGGCGTGGCGCCGCCGCAAACCGACGCGGGCCTGTTCTCGCCTGGTGGCTGAGGCAGCACCAATATGAAACTTTCAATGTTGAACCGGCGCGGTGTTTGGTTGACCACGTTGGCCGGCCTGTTGCTTGCTCTGGTGCTGCTGGCCTGGTGGTGGCGCGGCACGCCCACCGATGCGGTGTCGGTGCAGCCGCAGACGCTGGTGCGCACGCTGCAATTTTCCGCCCGCGTGGCCAGCCAGACCCGGGTGGACCTCGGCAGCACGCTGACTGGCCGGGTGCAGGCGGTGCTGGTGGATGAGGGCGCGGCGGTGAAGCAGGGCCAGCCGCTGCTGCGGCTGGAGTCGCAGGAGCTGGCCGCTGCGCTGGTGCAGGCCGAGGCCACCGAGCGCCAGGCGGCGGCGCGCCTGGATGGGCTGCGCAGCACGGGCCAGGTGTCGGCGCAGGCGGCGGTGAGCCAGGCGCAAGCGGCGGCACAGGCGGCGCAAGCGGCCTGGACGCGCACGCAGCAGCTGGTGGCGCAGGGTTTTCTGAGTGGCGCTGCGCTGGACGAGTCCCGCCGTGCGCGCGATGTGGCGCAGGCCCAGCTGGTCAGCGCGCAGGCGCAGGCGCGCGCCAGTGGCGAGCGCGGCAGCGAACAGGCGCAGGCGCAAGCCCAGCTGGCGCTGGCCCAGGCCGCCACCCAGGCTGCCCGGGCGCGCTTGGCGCAGGCCACGCTGCTGGCGCCGGCTGATGGCCGGGTGCTGTTGCGCGAGGTGGAGCCCGGGCAGATCGTGCAGCCCGGCGCGGCATTGCTGGGCCTGGCGCTGGCCGGGCCGGTGGAGATCGTGGCGCAGGTGGATGAGCGCTTCCTTGACCAGCTGCGCGCCGGACAAAGCGCTGCGGTGGTGGCCGACGCGTTTGCTGGCCAGCGTTTTGCGGCGCGTGTGCTGTCGATCGCGCCGTCGGTGGACCCGCAGCGCGGCTCGGTCGAAGCCCGGCTGGCGCTGCAGGGTGCAGCGCCCGACTTTTTGCGTGAAGACATGACGCTGTCGGTCGAGGTGGAGACGGCGCGGCGCGAGGGTGCGCTGGTGCTGCCCCTGGCTGCGCTGCGCGCCCCGGCGGCCGACGGATCGCCCAGCGTGCTGGTGCATGACGCAGGTCGGGCGCGCGAGCGCAGCGTGCGGCTGGGGCTGCGCACCTTGCAGGCGGTCGAGGTGGTCGACGGCCTGACAGAAGGCGAGCAGGTGCTGCTCGGCGACGCGCTGCAGCCTGGCCAGCGGGTGCGGGTTCGGGCGGTGCCCGGGCAGCCGGCTGACGCCGCGCTGACCAGCGCCCCGGCCCGCTGAGGTTGCGCAGCGCATGGCATGGCTGGGATTTGAGCGGCGTGTGGCGATCCGCTTTTTGCGCGAAGGCCGCATGCAGACGTTGCTGATCATCGTTGGCGTGGCGGCGGGCGTGGCGGTGATTGCCTACATCTCGACGCTGATCGACGGCCTGCAGGCCAACACGCTGAAGAAAACCCTGGGCGCGCAGCCACACATTTCCCTGCAGGCGCCCGACGAGGTGGTCACACCGGCCGCGCTGCGCCTGCCCGGCGTTGCCGTGTTGTCTGACAGCCAGGTGCCGGCGCAGCGCCTGCGCACGGTGGCCAACTGGCAGGCGCTGTTGCCGGTGTTGGAGCGATTGCCGGGCGTGGTTGCGGTCTCGCCGATGGCGGCGGGTTCGGGCCTGGCGCTGCGCGGCGAGGCGAGCCAGGCAATTTCGTTGCTGGGGGTGGATCTGGAGCGCTACGACCGCATCGTGGGCCTGCGCAGCAAGGTGGTTAGTGGGGTGGCCCGGCTGGCGCCGGGCGAGGCGGTGGTGGGGCGCGATCTGGCCGCTGATCTGGGCCTGCGCGTGGGCGATCGGCTGCGGGTGCAGACCAATGGATCCAGCGATGCGCTGCGCGTGACCGCGCTGGTCGATCTGGGCGTGAAGGATCTCAACCGGCGCACCGTGATCGTGCCGCTGCGCAGCGCGCAGAACCTGCTGGGTCTGCCCGGCGGCGCGACCAACATCGACCTCACGGTGAACGATGTCTGGGCCGCGCAGGCCATGACCGACACGCTGCGCCGCCAACTGCCCTACCAGTTTGAGAGCTGGCAGGAAAGCAACGCGCAACTGGTTTCCGCGCTCAACGCGCAGTCGGTCAGCACCAGCCTGATCCGCGCGGTGGTGCTGGTGGTGGTGGTGCTCGGGATTGCCAGTGTGCTGGTGGTGTCGGTGGTGCAGAAGCAGCGCGAGATCGGCATTTTGCGGGCCATGGGCGCCACCCGCGGGCAGGTGCTGCGGGTGTTTCTGGTTCAGGGCGCGGTGGTCGGTGCGCTGGGCTCGGTGCTGGGCGTGTTGCTGGCCTGGGTGATGGTGGTGCTGTTCACCCACTTTGTGCGCGGCGCCGATGGCTTGCCGCTGTTCGACATTTCACTACCACCGGCGCTGGCGCTGCAGGTGGCGGCGGTGGCCACGGTGTGCGGTGTGCTCGCTGCAATCGCGCCAGCCCGCCGCGCCGCCGCGATGGACCCAGCCCAGGCGATCCGGATATGAGCGCCCCGCCGCTGATTGCGCTCAAGCAGGTGCGCAAGACCTACAACGCGGGTCTGCCCAACGAGGCCGAGGTGTTGCACGGCATCGACCTCCAAGTGAATCCTGGGGAGTTCATCGCGCTCATGGGTCCTTCGGGTTCCGGCAAGAGCACGCTGCTCAACATCGTGGGCCTGCTGGAGCGTATGAGCGCTGGCAGCTACCAGTTGCAGGGTGAGGAAATGGTGGGCCTGGATGACGGTGGGCTCACGCTGCGCCGTCGCCGCCTGCTGGGCTTTGTGTTCCAGTTCCACCACCTGCTGCCGGCGTTCACTGCGCTGGAAAACGTGACGCTGCCAGCCCTGCTGGCCGAGGGCCGGGTGAGTGATGCGCAGCGTGCCCGCGCCAAAGACCTGCTCGATGCGGTCGGGCTCTCCGCTGCCTTGAACAAGCGACCTTCGGAGCTGTCGGGTGGCATGCAGCAGCGGGTCGCGATTGCGCGGGCGCTGGTGATGAACCCGCCGCTCGTGCTGGCCGACGAACCCACTGGCAACCTCGACACCGTGTCGTCGGACGATGTGTTCGTGTTGTTGCGGCGCATCCACGTCGAGCGCGGCACCGCGTTTGTGGTGGTCACGCACGACGCGCGCCTGGGCGCCCGATGCGACCGGCTGGTGGAGCTGGTTGACGGCCAGATTTCGCGCGACGAGGCGGTGTCCGCGGCCCGCGAAGCACCGGGGTAGCCAACGGCTGTTCGCGTGCCAGAATTCGCCATGCCCAGCGCGTCTGAATCCCTTCCGCTAGCCACGGTGCCCAACCCCCAGCAGGACCTTTACCGGGCCGCGCTGGGGCCCGCCCACGCCGAGCACTACCTGCCGGTGTTCGCCCGCTTCGACGAGCGCGGCGCCAGCGGCCCAGCCTGGAACACCGCCGCCGCCGCTGGCAGCCTGGGCTGGCTGATGTACCGCCAGCTCTGGCGAGCGTCGGCAGAGTTCGCCGCTGCGCTGGGTGTCTGGGCGCTGATCGCGGTGGGCCTCGCGTTCTGGGTCGAGGCGCTGCCGCTGGGCGTGCGCGCGGGGCTGGCGCTGGCCTTGCTGTTGCTGTTGGTGGCCGTGCCCGGCCTGTACGGCACGGCGTTGCTGTACGCCCAGGTGCGCCAGCGCATGGTGGATGCGGTCAAGCAGGCGGCCACGGTTGAAGAAGCCTGCACCCTGCTGCGGTGGCAGGGTGATGCCCAGCGCCGCCGGGGCGTCTGGGGTGTGGCGGGGCTGCTGATGGCGGGCGCGGCATTGGGCTGCGCGCTGTGGTTCTTGCCCAACGCCCTGGCGCCGTTGCCTGCGGCGCCGGTTGTGGACGCGGTGACTGCGAGTGCGCCGCTGGCCGATGCCCCGGCCGAGCCGGCCCCCGCCCCGCCGTCGGCCTCCGCGGCGATTGAAGAAGCTCCGGCGCCGGCTGCAGCCGAACCCGTTGCTGCCGAAGTGCCGCCTGCGGCTGATGCGGTATCGGTTGGCGGAGCATCTGCCCTTGCTTCTGCTGCGGCTCCGGCAGACGCCAGCGGTGTGGCACCAGCGCCGGACGTACCTGCACCCGTGGCCCCAGTTCCAGCCACAGCCCCAACCACCGCGCCGCCTAACGAGGTGACGGTTCGCGTCAGGGGGTATGGCGTGAGCGTGGGGCTGTTCGCGGTGGCGGACAACGCCGAGCGGGCGCGGGCCAAGCTTGAGGTGGCAGGTTTGCCGGTGCTGATTGACCCGATCGAGTCCGCGCGTGGTCCCATCACGCGGGTGCGGGTGGGGCCGTTTGAGAGTCGAGCCCAGGCGCAAGCCGCTGCCAAGAAGGTTCGGGCGCTCGGTCTCGATGCCAGGGTCTACGC
>JAIFNE010000183.1 GCA_020047875.1 Hydrogenophaga sp. | reverse complement strand
TCCACCAACCAGTACCTGTACGTCAACATCGCCGCCTGGAACAAGCTGAAGCCACAGACCCAGGCGCAGATTGAAGCCACCTGCACCGCCGGCGTGACGATGGCCATGGCCAAAGCCGAGGCGCTTCAGGGCGAAATGCTGACCAAGTTTGAGAAAGAAGGCGTGAAGCTGCGCCAGTTCAACAAAACCATGCTGGACGCCTTTGCCAAAGCCTCGAAAGAAGTGATTGCAGAAGAGTCTGCCAAGGACCCCATGTTCAAGAAGGTGCACGACAGCATGTCAGCCTTCCAGAACAAGAACCGCAACTGGCACAACTTGGGCTACCTGCCACGCGACCACAAGTGAGGCATTGATGAGGTTGGCAGCGTTGATCGCTTAGAAGGACACTGGAATGAAGAACACGATGCACAACGCTGCCCCGCTGCAAGCAGGGCCTTCGGGCCTTGCGCTGCCCACCACCGCGTTTTCTCGGGCTGCCGACCGGGTGATCACCTGGTTCGGTGAGGTGGCCTCCGCTTTGTGGCTGATCCTGGTGCTGGTGATCGTGATCCAGGTCGTGGCCCGCTATGTGTTCAGTGCGGGCTCCATCATGATGGAAGAGCTGCAATGGCACCTCTACGCCATTGGCTTCATGCTGGGCATTTCCTTCACCGAGGTGAAGGAGCGCAACGTGCGCATCGACGTGCTGGCCGAGCGATTCGCGCAGCGCACCCGCCAGTGGATCGAGCTGTTTGGCCTGGCCGGCCTGCTGGTTTTTTGCGGTGTGGTGATCTGGTACGCCATTCCGTTTTTCTGGTCTTCCTACCAACTCAATGAAGTGTCTGCTGCGGCCGGCGGCCTGCCTTACCGCTGGTTCATCAAGTCGTTCATCGTCACCGCATTTGTTTTGCTTGCCCTGGCCGCCGTCAGCCGGCTGACCCGGGTCTGGGCCGCGCTCTTCACCACCCAAAAGCCATAACAAAGGGAAGACACATGCTGCCGTTTTACGAATTTCTCGCCATCGGTTTGATGGTGACCTTCATCCTGGCGCTGTTCACCGGTTACCCGGTGGCCTGGCTGCTGGCCATCCTCTCGCTGGGTTTTGCGGCGCTGGGCATCTTTCTGGGTGACCAGTTTGGTTTCGACACCTTCCTCATGACGAGCTGGGCGAAGTTCTCGGGTGTGGTCGATCGATTCGACGCCATCATGTCCAACTGGGTGCTGGTCTCGCTACCCATGTTCGTCTACATGGGCCTCATGCTCGACCGCTCGGGCGTGGCCGACACCATGATGAAGAACTTCGTCAAGGTGTTTGGGGGCATCAAAGGCGGCCTGGGCCTGACGGTGATCGTCATCGGCATTCTGCTGGCAGCGTCCACCGGCATCGTGGGCGCGTCGGTGGTGCTGCTCGCCGTGCTGTCCATGCCCATCATGCTGCAGAACAATTACAACAAGTCCCTGGCTTCGGGTGTGGTGGCGGCTTCGGGCACGTTGGGCATTCTGATTCCGCCGTCCATCATGCTGGTGCTCATGGCCGACCAGGTGTCGGTTTCGGTGGGCGACCTCTTCATGGGCGCACTCATTCCCGGCGTGGCGCTGGGCGTGCTGTACATGATTTTTGTGGTGATCGTCGGCTTCGTGCGCCCCGACCTGGTGCCCCCACGTCCGGCCGATGCCGAAAAGCTGACCGCCCGCCAGGTGGGCATTGCCTTCTTGTCCACACTGCCCACCTTTGGCCTGATCCTGGTGGTGCTGGGCTCCATCTTCTTCGGCATTGCCACGCCCACCGAGGCCTCCGGCCTGGGCGCCTTTGGTGCCATCCTGCTGGCGGCGGCCAACCGCAAGCTGAGCTGGTCGGTGATCCGCCAGGTGGGCATTGAGACCACGCTCACCACCTGCTTCATCTTCGCCATCTTCATCGGCGCTACGGTGTTTGCCTACGTATTGCGTCTGATCGGTGGCGATGAGCTGATTGCCGAGTTCTTCAAAGGCCTGGGCCTGGACCCCACCGGCCTGGTGCTGGTGGTGCTGCTGGTGGTGTTCATTGCCGGCTTCTTCCTCGACTGGTTCGAGATCGTGCTGATCATCTTGCCGCTGCTGGCCCCCGTGATCAAACTCGCCGGGCTCGACATGACCTGGTTCCTGATCCTGGTGGCGCTGATGCTGCAAACCTCGTTCCTCACACCACCGGTGGGCTTCTCGCTCTTCTACCTCAAGGGCGCGGTGCCCAAGGGCGTGACCATCCGCGACATCTACATTGGCGTGATTCCCTTCGTGCTGCTGCAATTGACCATGGTGGCGCTGTGCTTCATGTTTCCGCAGTTCATCTTGTGGCTGCCTCAGCAGATGTACGGCGGCGGTTGACGCGGCGCACCCCAACAAAAAAGGGCCTCCAGGCCCTTTTTTGTTGCTCGTCAACACCGTTTCCGCCATGCCCAAAGCGGGCCAATGCGTTCAAGTGGTGCAACGCGAGTCACACCACTGCTGTCACTCACATCGCCTTGAAGCGGCTGGCGTAGAGGCGGCTCACCGGCCAGCACTCGCTGCGCCCGCGCAATCGCAGGCTGAGCCTGCCGGATTCGTCGCGCGTGACGCTGTACACGGCGGTGGCGCGCACCACCGTGCCCCGATGAATCTGCCAGAAGTCGCGGCTGTGGAGCTGCGGCAGCAGCTCTTTGAGCGGGGTTCTGATGAGCAAATCTGCATCGGCGGTCAGCACCCGCAGGTATTTGTCAGCGGCCTCGAACACCAACACCTCTTCCACCGGGATCAAACGGATCTGCGTCCCCACGCTGGCCTGTATCACCCGCAGCGGCTCCACTGGCTGCAAAGCTGCCACCGCACCCGGCTCAAGCAAGACGCGCAACTGCTGCAGCGCGCGCTCAAGGGGCTCGCTGGCAGGTGGTTGATGTGCAGGCCCGGGCTCGGCCCACACGGCGCTCCACAGACGCTGGACCCGCTGCACGGTGCGCGCCAGACGCTCGGGCAGCACGGGCTTGAGCAGATAGTCCACCGCTTGTGCTTCAAACGCCTGCACCGCGTATTGGTCGTAAGCGGTCACGAACACCAGGATGGGAAATGGTGCACCGCGCTCGGGCCACGCATCGGCCAACTCGGCCGCCGCCTCCAGGCCGGTCAAACCAGGCATGCGGATGTCGAGGAACAGCATGTGCGGCAGCAAGGCCAGGGCCTGCTCCACCGCGGCTGTGCCGCTGCCCACGGTGGCCACAACCTGCAACTCGGGCCAGGCCCGCGCCAGTTCGGCCCGCAGTGCTGAGGCGAGCAACGGTTCGTCTTCGGCGATCAGGGCGGTGGGCGTCATGGTGTGGGGCCTGACGTGTGGCGGACCGAAGCTTCGGTTGCACGCGGCGGTTTCAGCGCAAGCATCAGCACGATGGTGGTGCCCTCACCGGGCCGGCTGCTCAGCCTCAGCTGACCGCCGCCGGGCAGGCTGGCCAGTCGCTCGCGCACCTGATTCAGGCCAAAGCCACTGTCGCTGGCGGGGTGGTGCCCCGCGGGCTTCTCCATGCCAACGCCGCTGTCTTGCACCCGAAGTTCCAAGTGTGCTCCCTGCCGCCGCGCCTCCACCGCAATGGTGCCGCCAGCCACTTTGGGCTCCAGCCCGTGGCGAATGGCGTTTTCCACCAGCGGCTGCAGCAGCAGCGGGGGCAGCGGGTGCTGCGCCAGATCCTCAGGCAGCGCCAGGGTGTAGCGCAGTCGTTCGCCCATCCGCACTGCCATGAGTTCGAGGTAGTCCCGCAGGCGATCGAATTCGCTGGTCAAGGTGTGACCGCCCCCCACCGAGTCGGTGCGCGAGGCCTTGAGGGTGGCGCGCAGATAGCCGTTGAGGCGGTCCAGCATGTCCAGCGCGCGGGGCGGATCGGTCTGGATCAGCGCGCGCAGATTGGCCAGGGTGTTGAAGAGCATGTGAGGCTCAAGCTGCGTTTCCAGCAGCTTCAAGCGCGCCTCGGTGGCCTGGCGTGCCAGCGCAAGCCCTTTCTCCCGCTGGTAAAAAAACGCCAGAAAAGCCAGGCTGATGCCCAGTGAGGAAAGCAGAAAGCCCCAGAAGCGCAACGGCGATTGCCACAACAGCGCCAGGGTGGACCGCTGGCTGTAAGCATCGCCGATGGCGGTGCCCAGCAGGTAGCCCAACACAATGCCAGCCAGCAAGAACAGCACCATGCGCGGCGACAGCGTCCAGTGGTGAGGGCCTTCGGTCTGCAGCCAGCGGTGCATGGCAATGCGCAGCGCATCGGTACAGAACCAGATGCTCATGCTGATGGCTCCGCTGTAAACCAGCGCCGCGCCCAGGCTGTCGCCCTTCTGAGCCCAGTTGAATAGGCCAATGAACACAGCCACCACCCAGACCAGAGCGCCACGCCGCAGCAAGCCTGGCAGGCTTTCGGCGGGCAGCCATCGCAAAAGGAGGTGGGCAGATGGCATGCGCATGGGGGTTACGGGGTTGGATTCTGGCATCCCTGCTCCAGCCATCGCCGGGGCGTGACGTTTTGAGCAGCAGACGGGGCGCTCAGATCCAGCCCAGCATCTCGCCCCAGACCAGTCGGCCCAGATAGCGGCTGGGCAGCAAGGTGAAGGCGCCCGCCACCAGGCACGCGCTGATGTAAAGCGACGTCATCCAGAGACGGTGGCGCCGAATATCTCCCCGGTGCAGCGCTCGAAAGGCAACCACCAAAGAGCCCAGCGTCACCGGAATCAGCAGGTGGATGGGCGTGTAGCCCCAGACGTTGGGTAGATTGAAGTCCCGGATGAACAAGGCCGAAAACGCCGCGATCAGCATCAGCGTGACCCAGGCGTAACCAGCGGCCCGGTGCAGCCGCACGCGCGGGTGCAAACCCGCGGGCGCCGAGGCCGAATGGCCGCGCCGGGCCCAGAGGGCCACCGGCCCGACCAGCAAGGCCGCCAGGGTGGCGCTCAGATGGATGGCGATGACAGGCGACATGACCATGGTGAGCTCCATGACTGCATGGCTCGAACGGGCTCGAAAGCCACTCAGCGCAGGCGCAGCGCTTCGCGCTCGCGCTCGACCAAACGCTCCTGCCAGGCGCTGCCCGACCCGAAGCCGAACACGCCCAGGCCATGCATCAGCAAGCCAAAGCCCCAGCCGGCCGCTGGCCACAGCGCCCAAGCCCGGCCCTGGCTGAGGGCGAGCAGACCCAGACCGGTGATGACCGCCGCGTAGACAAGCGTGTGGATCCCAAAACCGATTTTGGCCTTGGCGCGGCGGTGGGCCAAGCGCTCGAGTTCGGGGGGCAGGTGCTGTGCGTTGGGGTGCATGTTGGGTTCCTCGGATGTGAGGCATTGATCATGGCGAGCCGCCCCGCACACACACAGCGGCCTGCGACGGAACCCCGGTTGAGCGCCGCGAAACGCTGCCCCGGCGGCGCGAACTTCGCGCAGAAACCATTCCGGGCAGTGCGCAGCGCCGCCCATCGCGACGGCACAACGATCGAAATCCGCCCGCTTGCTGCGCCGTCCAAACCCGGCAGGCTACCCACAGACCTTGATCCGGCGACGTTCTTGGCGAAGTCGATGTCAAGTTGGGCAATGGTCACAGACCTTCCCAAATGCAATTGAGCTTTAGGAGCTCCGCTATGGCGATCCAGGCTTTGTCCGAAGCGGCGCGCGGCGCTCACTTCCTGTTCAGCCACTTCGCGCTGTTGCCCCTGGTGAATCGCCGCCACCTTCAAGTTTGGGCGAAGGACGGCCCAGACGCCGCACGGGGCGTCCACCGATTGCACGGCGATCGGGCATTGGCCATTGCTGGCGCGGACGTTCTCATTGAGGGCGAGCATCACGTTCCTGCGGGAGGATGTGTCCTTGTCTACAAGGAGGCGTCGTTGCTCGACCTCGTGCTCCTGAACCGCTACGTCTATGAACACGCCAATGCCAGTGTGGAGGCCGAGGTGTTTGCCAAGTTCCCGTGGTCCCGAGAAGCCTTCAGCAAGGCAGGCATCGTGGTTTTTCAACGCGGAGATCGATCCGCAGCAGAGCGCATGCTCAACGCCGTCACACAGCGCGTGGCGCAGGGTGCCAAGTTGGCGATGGGCGGCGAAGGTCGCCTGAGCCGAGACGGCCATGTTGGCCACTTCAAGCGGGGTGGATGCCTGGTTGCGATCCGCGCCGGCGTGCCCGTCGTTCCAGTCGCCCTGTCTGGCAGCCCAGCGATGATGCCTGTGGGCGCCCTTCGACTGAAGCCCGGGCATGGCGTGCTACCGCTGTCGCCCGCCTGGCTCGAACGCCAGGCGATTTCAGGTCGGCGATTCATCCTCGCCCTGCCTGGTAGCTTGAGCAGTCGTGAAGGCGCTGATGCGCTCGCGCAACATGTTCTGGTACCCGTCCATGAACACGGCTTGCGCGCGCATGCGCATTTGCTCGGCTTCAGTGAAGAGGCTAAAGGTCGGCGTGTCAAAGAACGCGCGCAGCTTGTTCAGCTTCTCGGTCAGGTCCTGGTGTTCGTCGATCACGCGCCGTTCGTGCGGGGTAAGGTTCATGGCCGTGGTCCTCAAAAGTCGGCGCGTGAACCGGGGCACGCGCCTAGCCCTTCATCCAGATGACCGCTGTGCAGCGGCTGAATTCGATAGAAAAGTGGGCTCAGGTCTCAATAGATCATGACTCCATAAACCTTTCGTTTGAGTTACCGGAGTCCCGCCTCTGGCGCGCGCGACAGCGGCTAACCCGCTGTAGAAACTTCCCATGCCGTTCGCCCTATATTTTTGCGCAATCATGCTGTCTGCGCACACCTTCGCGTACTCGGGCGAGATCGCGGTTGCATGCCCGGCCGAGGTGTCAGGCGTCGCATCTTCCGGCAGTGCACCGTGGCAGCCTTTCCGCTCAAAGGTGGGCCATCCAGACCTGGCCGGGTTGGCCTCCGGGGAGCTGTCTGCCATCAGCCTGTATTCGGGCCATCCGCGTGACGAGGCTTCGTTGGCTCCGCATAACGATCGAGCGGTCACGGCAGACTTGAGGGAATCCACCTGGACGCTTGACGGAGAAACCTGGGTGGGTTGCTTCTATGGAGGCAGCTCGGTGCAACTGGTTCGAGCGCTTCCGGCAACGGTGACATCGTGTCGAATGCTTGAGGGGGTCAAGCCGGGAAGCGTCAAGGTTTCGCGGTTCGTGTGTGGCGAAAGGTGATGCGCCAGGAGCCTGCGCGGCAGAAGGCGTTGAAAGCGAAAACAGCCCCCAGCGAGGCCAGTTTTTGCCGACTTTGCAGCCCCATAGCCCGGCTACACGGGGCAAGAAGGCGGTGAAAAGTGGACCGCTGCGGGCGGTCTGCAGCCAACGATTCTTCTGCCGCGCAGCCTGCTAGAGCGTTTTGCGGTCACTGCCCCAGCGCCGCCGCCAGTTCATCCATGTGCCGAAAGACCCGGGCCACCGCCAAGCCCGCAAACGCCTGCCCATGCCCGGCAGGGCAGTAACCCCACACCGTGGCGCCGGCGGCGAGACCGGCTTGGGCACCGGTGGCCGTGTCTTCAATCACGAGGCAGCGCGACGGGTGCACGTCCACATGGGCGGCGGCGGCCAGGTAAACATCGGGGTGCGGCTTGGAGCGCGGCAGGTCGTGGCCGCTGAAGATGCGGTCGCCAAAGTACGGCGCCATGCCGGCCATGTCGATCTGCATCACGACCTTGGGGCGGTCGGCGCCGGAGGCGCAGGCGATGCGGCCAGCGGTGTGGCGGTGGGCGGCCGCCACGGCTTGCAGCGCGCCGTCCATGGCGCGAAGCTCGGCGCGCAGGCGCTGGTCGCGCCGGGCGTAGAAGGCGCGCATCCAGTCTTCGGTGAGCGGCTGCCCGGTTTCGCGCTCGATGCGCGCGCGCTCATCGCGCACCGCTTTGCCAATGAAGATCTTCATGCATTCGGCCTGGCCGATGGCCCAGCCCGATTCGTTGAGCACCTCGCGCAGCACGCCATTGGTGATGGGCTCGCTGTCGACCAGCACGCCGTCGCAATCGAACAGCACGGCATCAAAGCTTGTGGTCACTTCAGGTCTCCGTCCACGTACCACCAGCTGGCCGCGCCCGGCAACGCGCGAGCGCGCCACGAACTCCACTTCGGCATGGTCAGCATCCGCGGCGCGGTGGTTTTTCACCTCAAGCCCGAGCCATTTCACGCCAGGCTCCAGGGCCAAGGCGGTGGGCCGGGTGCTGGCGTGCCAGCTGGCGTTGAGGTACTCCAAGCGGCCCAGCACAAACGCGCTGTAACGCGAACGCATGAGGCTTTCGGCGTCGGGCGCGTGGGTGTCGTGGTCCAGAAAGCGGCCGCAGCAGGCGCTGAGCACGCAGGGTTTTCCGCGGGCGTCCAGACGCCCGCAAGGGCATGGCTGCGTCACCCGCGAGCCGCCTTGCTGCGCGCCTTGTGCGCCTCCAGCGTTTCGGTGGGCGCGCCTTGCTGGAGCCATTCGGCAAAGCCGCCGTCGATGTGGGCCACGTTGGTCATGCCCATGCCTTTGAGCGCCTGGGTGGCCAACGCGCTGCGCCAGCCCGCGCCACAAAACAGCACGAACTCCTTGCTCTCGTCACCGAACACGGGCTTGTAGTACGGCGACTCCGGGTCCACCCAGAATTCCAGCATGCCGCGTGGGGCATGCAAGGCGCCGGGCACCGTGCCTTCGCGCTCCAGCTCGCGCACATCGCGAATGTCTACCACCTGCAAACTCGGGTCGGCGCCGAGCCGCTCGCGCACCTGCGCCACGGTGTAGGTGGTGATCTGCGCGGTGGCTTCGTCCACCAGCTGGCGGGATGTTTTGGTGATGGGCACGAAAGTCTCCTGTTGAGTGGGTCAATCCCAGCGGGGCGCTGCGGCTGTCACGGCTGTTGTCCGGGTTCGCAGCTCTGCGGTGTGTTTTGGCCGCGGCGGCCGCAGGGGCTGGGGATGGCTTGGGGTGTGGGAATGCCCTCAAGGTCGAGGCTGGCGGTGTGAGTGCGCCAGGTGCGAACGCCAGATTTGTCCAGGTTCAGCTCCAGCACCCAGCCGAGTCGCTGCTCGGCGTTGTCAGACTCTTTCATGACGAAATTGCCCACGCTGTAAATCACCGGTTTGCCGTTGATGATTTCGATGTCTTGGCGCACATGGGGATGGCCGCCGATCACGGCGTCGGCGCCGGCTGCCACCAGTGTGCGTGCCAGCTGGCGCTGGCGGGCGTTGGCCAGCGGTTCGTTTTCCCAGCCCCAGTGCATGACGGGGATGACCAGGTCGGCGCGGTGCACGGTGCGGGCGGCGCGGATGTCGGCCACCACCCGCTCGTCTTCGCTCCAGGCGATGCCGGGCGCGTGGCTGTCGGCTTCAAAACTGCGCGGCATGAACTCGTTGTAGCTCAGCAGGGCGATGCGCAGCCCCTTGCGCTCCACGATGAGCGGCGTGTGGGCCTCACTCAGGCTATGGCCGCCGCCAAACTGGGCGATGCCCGCGCCCTGGAGCAAACCCAGCATTTCGGCAAAGGCCTCGCGGCCGTAGTCGCCCGAGTGGTTGTTGGCCAGCGCCAGGGCGTCGAAGTGGCGCTTAAGCACCGGCAGCACGCGGGGGTGGGCGCGGAAGGTGTAGTTTTTGTCGCCCGCGCTGCCGGTGGTGGCGACCACGCACTCCAGGTTGGCCAGGCGAATATCGCCCTGAGCAAACAAAGGCGCAAAGCCCTTGAAGGGGTCTTCACCGCGCGCGATCATGGCGCCGGCTGTGTCGTCGAGCACCACGTCGCCGGCAAACAGCAGCCGGACGGTGTCTGCGGCAAAGGCCCAGGGCGCGGCGCTGACGAGGGCGACGGCGATGATGGCGCGCCGGGTAGCGATCTGCAATCGGTTCATGGTTGCGCGTTTTGCAAGAAACACTGGTACTGCAGTTCGCGCTCAACAGGCCCGGCGTACAGGTATTGCATGCCGGTGAGGTTGGTGCCGCGCGGGTCGTGTTCGGCTGGGGCGGTGGTGGGTCGGGTAGCGAAGGGGGGCAGGAATTTGGCGATATGAATCAACACCGGCTGCTGGGGGGTTTCAAAGTAGCTGTAAAGCTTGATGTAGGCCACCTGCTGGCCCGCGCCGACCATGACGGCCTTGAAGCGGAAGCGCCCGCCGATGTCCACCGATTCGACCGG
>JAIFNE010000122.1 GCA_020047875.1 Hydrogenophaga sp. | reverse complement strand
GCCATTTCACCGCGTCGATGATGCTGTTGACGTACTCGGTGTCTTCTTTTTCGGGGTTGGTGTCGTCAAAGCGCAGGTGGCACACGCCGCCGTATTCCTGGGCCAGGCCGAAGTTGACGCAGATGCTTTTGGCGTGGCCCACATGCAGGTAGCCGTTGGGTTCCGGGGGAAAGCGGGTGCGGATCTTGGCGGGGTCCGGCTGGCCTTTGGCGTGGTGCGCGGCGTCGCCCGGGCTGCCGGCCCACAGGCGTCCGGCATAGGTGCCTTGCGCCAGGTCTTTTTCAATGATCTGGCGCAGGAAGTTGCTGGCTTTCGCTTCGCCAGGGGCGGCCGGTGATGCGGGGGGCTGGGGTGGTGCGGTGTAGCTCATTGGCTGATTCTAGGAGCCTGCCGGACTTCCCGGCGATGAAGGGCGCTGGCCTGCGCCCAGTCGGGCGGGCGGTGGCGCTAAGCTTCACGCAGTGGGGCAGAATTTTCGGTGTCAGCGCACAGGAGGTGCACCGATGCGCCTCGCCAGCCCCCCCGAAGACGCCAGGAGTACGCCCATGAACAAAGACGACGGACGCAACGACTCGGGACCCGACACGGTCCAGCTGAATGACGAAACTGCGCCCTGGGCAACCACCCACGCGGACGATGTGTTCGACCCGGCAGTGCGCGTTGCGCTGGGTTGGCAGGATGTGGAAACGGCGGTGGCGCTGGGCGCCGTGGTGCCTGCTCATGCCCACGCGCTCTGGGCGGGTTGGGCTGTGCAGGGAGGGCCGCACCGGCTGGCGTCCCCGATGGCGGCCAAGCCCGCGCCGGTGCAACCCGTGGTGCGCCCGGTGGCGCCAGGCGCGTCGTCCGGTGTGCTGCTGGGGGGCACGCTGGTGGGCGCTGTGGCGGGCGCTTTGCTGAGCTACCTCGTGTTTGCGCCCTGAGGCGCTGACGCAGCCAGTCTGTGCGTCAGCCGCCGCTGCGCAGCGTCTTCAGCAGCCGCTGCCCGCCGCGCCCGCTGGGCTCTTGCCCGAGCCGCTGCTGCTCGATGCGGATCGCGGCGCGGCTGCGCTCGCCCAGCATGCCGTCCACCGCGCCAATGTCGTGGCCGCGGAGGGTCAGCAGGCCCTGCAGCTCGCGGCGCTCGGCGCGGGAGAGGCCCGGGTCGTCGGTGGGCCAGGGGGTGGCGAACGGGCCGCCGCCGCGCAGGCGGTCGCTCAGGTGGGCAATGGCCAGGCCGTAGCTTTCGGCGGCGTTGTAGCTGAACAGCGCATCAAAGTTGCGAAACGCCAGAAACGCCGGGCCGTTGCGCCCGGCGGGCGTGAGCAGGCCGGCGCTGCCGGCGTCGGTGGGCAGGGCGCTGCCGTCCAGGCGGGTCAGGCCGCGCTGCGCCCATTCGCTCACCGGGCGCTTGGTGCGCCGGCCTTCGCCCTGGGTGCTGAAGCCGTCGGGCAGCTTCACCTCGAAGCCCCAGGGCTGGCCGGTGCGCCAGCCGGCCTTGGCGAGGAAATGGGCGGTGGAGGCCAGGGCGTCGCTGGCGTTGTCCATCAGGTCGGCGCGGCCGTCGCCATCAAAATCCACCGCCAGGCGCTCGAAGGTGCTGGGCATGAATTGGGTGTGGCCAAACGCGCCGGCCCAGGAGCCGACCAGCCGCTCGGGCGCGATGTCGCCCTTTTGCAGGATGCGCAAGGCGGCATACAGCTCGGTGCGGAAATACGCCTGGCGCCGGCCAAAGCACGAGAGCGTGCTGAGCGACTGCACCAGCGGCAGGGTGCCGAAGGTCTGGCCGAAGTTGCTCTCCACGCCCCACACGGCCACCACAGTGGCGGGGTCCACGCCGTAGCGCTGCTCGATCCGCCGCAGGGTGTCGGCGTGCTGCGCGAGCAGGGCCTGGCCTTCGGCCACCCGCTCGTCGTCCACCAGACCGGCGAGGTAGTCCCAGATGGAGTTGAGCCGTTCGATCACGTTCATGTTGGGCACCAGGCCCTGGGTGAGGCGCTCAAAGGTGGCGTCTGTCACGCCGGCTGCGCGCGCTGAGCCCTGCAGGCCGGCCATGCACTGGTTGAATTCGGCCGATTCGGCTGGGGCTGGTGGGGCAACTTGGGCAAGGCCCTGAAGGCAGGTGGCGGCCAGGGCGGCGCACAGAACAGATTTGATCAATCGCATGGGTGATGAAAACGGAAGGGACACGCAGGGGAAACAGAGGGTTCGAGGGCAATGCTTCCGGCCGCAGTTGCGGCGCGGGCTTGGACAGTCCGAAGGTCAGACCATCCAGGTGCTGCCATGCTCCGGCACCAGCGCCTGCCAGCGCAGTTCGTGCTCGATGCGGTAGCGCAGGCGGTCGGCGGCTTCGGGATCGCCGTGGGTCACGAACACGCGGTGTCATGAGCTGGTTGCTGTCGGCATGGGCCGAGGCCGAGGTGAGCTGCACGACTTCCGCGCGCACCGCAATGTCTTGCCCGTGCAGGCGCAGCTGGGTGCCGCCCGCGGCCAGCGTGGCGCCGCGGGTGCCGGGCGCTTGGTAGCCGGTGAGCAGCACCATGTTGCGGTGGTCGGGCAGGTAGCGGGCCAGGTGGTGCAGCACGCGCCCGCCGGTGGCCATGCCGCTGGCCGAGATGATGACCTTGGGGCCGTGTTGCAGCGCGATGGCCTTGGACTCGTCGGCGGTGCGCGTCATTTTGGCCACCGATTCCATGGCTTTGCACTGCGCGGCGCTCAGGCGGTGTTCGCCCAGGTGGCGGCTGAACAGGCCGGTGCTGTGGATGGCCATGGGGCTGTCGAGGTAGATCGGCAGGTCGCGCGGCAGCTCGTGGCGTGCCTTGAGTTCGGCGATGGCGTGCAGCAGGGCCTGCGCCCGGCCAACCGCAAACGCTGGCACCACCGTGGTGCCGCCGCGCGCCGCGCAGCGCTTGAGCGCTGGCCCCAGCTCAGCCAGTACGTCTTCCACCGGGTGTTCGCGATCGCCGTAGGTGGACTCGCACACCACCGCATCGGCGTGTGGTGGGGAATCGGGCGGCAGCATGAGCGCGTCGTCGGGGCGACCGAGGTCGCCCGAGAAAAGGATGCGGCGCCCGCCCACCTCCAGCAGCACGCTGGCCGCACCCAAAATGTGACCAGCGCCCGAGAAATGCGCCACCCAGCCCTTGATGGGCTCAAAGGCCTTGCCCATGGGCACGGTGCGGATCAGCTTGAGGCAATCGCGCGCATCGTCCTCGGTGTAGAGCGGCAGTGCTGGTGCGTGCTTGGAAAAGCCGTGGCGGTTGGCGAAATCGGCGTCGGCTTCCTGAATGTGGCCGCTGTCGGGCAGCAGGATCTGCGCCAGATCGCTGGTGGCGGGCCCTCTTTGGCCAGCAGCGGCAGGTAGCCGCTGTGGTCGAGGTGGGCGTGGGTAAGCAGCACGGCGCCGATGTGGTTGGGCATCACCGGCAGCGGGTCGCGGTTGCGCAGGCGCAGCTGCTTGTAACCCTGGAACAACCCGCAGTCCACCAGCAGGCTGTGGCCATCGTGTTCAACCAGGTATTTGGAGCCGGTGACGGTGCCGGCCGCACCAAGAAAGCGGATGGTGACGTTCATGCTGGCATGGTACCCCGCGGCAGCGGGTGGGGTGCTTGGCGCCTGAGCCCGCCCAGGGGCGGAGCGTGGAGCTACAAGCTCGCATCGAGCATGAGCATGAAGATGAAGCCCGCCATCAGCGTTACCGAGGCCATGCCCTCAAAGCCGTTGCGGTGTGTCTCGGGGATGATCTCGTGGCTCACCACGAAGATCATCGCGCCGGCCGCCACCGCGAGACCGATGGGGTAGAACGCGGGCAGGCTGCCGAGCAGGGCCAGGCCCACGATGGCGCCAAACGGTTCGGCCAGGCCCGAGAGCGCGGCCACCGCCCAGGACTTGCCCGCGCTCTGGCCCAGCGTGCGCAAGGCCATCGCCACGATCAGGCCCTCGGGCATGTTCTGCAGGCCGATGGCGAGCGCCACCGAAGCCCCCGCATTCACCGGCTCGGCGCCGCCTGCACCCAGCACAGCGCCAGCATAGGCGGCACCCACGGCCAGGCCTTCGGGCACGTTGTGGATCAGGATGGCCAGCACCATGAGCCAGGCGCGCTGGGCGGCGCCCGGGTTGCGGCCATCGGCTGTGGTCCAGATCGCGGCGTGGCCGGTGGTGGCCGGGGGCAGCACCGGGTGTTCATGCGGCAGGGCGCGATCGATGCCGATCATGAGCAGCATGCCGAGCGTGAGGCCGATGGCGGTGAGCCCGGCGGCCCCAGCGCGCGCCGATCCGGTGGCGGCGAGCAAGGCCTGGCCGGCCTCGATGGACGGCAGGAGCAGGGCGAAGATGGCAGCGGCCAGCATCACGCCCGCGGCGAACGACATGAGCGCCGATTCCTGCCGCTTGCTCACGCGCTGCACCAGGAGCACCGGCAAGGCGCCCACCGCGGTGGCCAACGCCGCGAGCAGTGAGGCCTGCACGCCGGCCGTCATGGCGCTGCTGGCGCCGGTGGCGTCCCACCAGAGGCGGGTGGGCGCCCAAAAGGTGCTGCCGGCCGCCAGCCCGGCCATGAGCAGCAGCCCCGCGCCGAGCGCGATCAGGGCGTCGCGCAAAGCGTGTGGTGGCAAGGGCATTTCCAGACGCTGAATCTGGAGCCACACGGGCTGGATCTGGCGGATGAGGACGGTCATGGCGGGCTCCGGCGGGCAATCGGGGTTGGCCTGAAGTTTGTCAAAAGCTATCGATAAACGCCATTTGATTCACTTCATGTGCCCGATAGGCAAGGGCAGGCGCCAGCGCTGTGCCGTCAGAACCCCACCGCCAGGCCGTCGCGCCGCGGGTCACTGGCGGCCACATAGCCCTCGGCGCCGGGGTCGCCCAGGCGCCAGATGAACTGGCCGGCGCCGAAGTCCTGGTAGGGGTCGTCGATGGTGCGGGTCTGGTGGCCCAGGTCTCTCAGACCCTGCACCGCGGCCGGGTCCATGGCCGATTCGACGTTGATGTGCATCCCGGCGTCGAAGCGCCAGCGCGGTGCGTCGCAGGCCGCCTGCAGGCTCTGGCCGTGGTCGAGCAGCCGCACCAGCGTCTGCACATGGCCCTGCGGCTGCATGTTGGCGCCCATCACGCCGAAGCTCATCACCGGCTGGCCGTCTTTCGTGAGGAAGGCGGGGATGATGGTGTGGAACGGGGCTCAGGTTGAAGCCGTGGCCCCGGTTCTGCAGGCTGATGCCGAAGCCGGGTTCGACCGCGCCCGAGCCGAAGCCCATGTAGTTGCTCTGAATGAAGCTGACCATCATGCCGGTCTCATCCGCGGCGGTCAGGTACACCGTGCCGCCCTTGGCCGGGTTGCCGGCGCCGAAGTCCTGCGCTTTGTGCAGGTCGATCAGCGCGGCGCGTTGTTTCAGGTACGCCGGGTCCAGCATCTGCGCGCTTGTCACATCCATCGCGCCGGGCTCGGCGACGAAGCGGTAGGCGTCGGCAAAGGCCAGCTTCATGGCTTCAATCTGCAGGTGCTGCGCGACCACGCTGTCTGCCTTCATTGCGGCGAGGTCGAAGTTCGACAGGATGCCCAGCGCGATCAGCGCCGCGATGCCCTGGCCGTTGGGCGGGATCTCGTGCAGCGTGTGGCCGCGGTAGTCCTGAGCGATGGGCGTCACCCATTCGGGGCGGTAGGCGGCGAGGTCGGCCTCGGTCAGCGCACCGCCATGCTGCGCCGCAAAGCGGGCCAGCGCCTGCGCGATGGCGCCGCGGTAGA
>JAIFNE010000216.1 GCA_020047875.1 Hydrogenophaga sp. | reverse complement strand
GCGAAGCGGCACGGCAGCTGGAGGACCGCGCGGAGCAGCTTGCCAACGTGACCTACAGCGCGCCCAGTGAAACCGGTGAACCGGAGATCACCCGTGAGTCTGGCAGCGTACAGCCTGAGGTGCCCCGTGTCGGGCGCAATGATCCCTGCCCTTGCGGGAGCGGCAAAAAATACAAGCAGTGCCACGGCAAACTGGCCTGAACCCACGCCTCTGCCGATTTACCCCGGAGACACCCATGCCCGTTCTTTTCGCCGCGCCCGTGGGCTGCCGACCTGCATGCGATTGCGGGTGTACAGATCGGGGTTGCCGAGGCCGGTATCCGCAAGGTCAACCGCAAAGACCTCACCGTTTTTCTCCTCGCTGAGGGCAGCGCGGTGGGTGCCGTGTTCACCCGCAACCGTTACGCCGCGGCGCCGGTGCAGGTGTGCCGTGAGCACCTGGCTTCGGGTGCGGCGGTGCGCGCGCTGGTGATCAACACGGGCAACGCCAATGCCGGTACGGGCGAGCCCGGTCTGTTGGCGGCGCGGCAGACGTGTTTGGCCGTGGCGCAGGCTCAGGGCCTTGAGCCCAGTCAGGTGCTGCCGTTTTCAACCGGTGTGATCATGGAAACCCTGCCGCTGGATCGGCTACTCGCCGGTTTGCCCCAAGCGTTCCAGTCGGCTGCATCGGAGCCAGTGGCCAGCGGTACCCGGTGGCTGGATGCCGCCACCGGCATCATGACCACCGACACCCTGCCCAAGGCCGCGAGTGTGGGTTTCACGCTGGGTGGCCACCCGGTCTGGGCGACTGGTATCGCCAAGGGCGCTGGCATGATCCGGCCCAACATGGCGACCATGCTGGGCTTCATGGCCACCGATGCTGCAGTGGCTCCCCGCCTGATGAGCGAGCTGGCTCATCGCCTGGCTGAGGTGTCGTTCAACCGCGTCACGGTCGATGGCGACACCAGCACCAATGACTCCTTTGTCATCGCGGCCACCGGGCGTGCGAACAACCCGGTGGTGCAGGATCTGGTCAGCGAGGATGGCCGGGCGCTGATCGCTGCGCTGACCCCGCTGGCCCAGCGGCTGGCGCATGCGATCGTTCGCGATGGCGAGGGTGCCACCAAGTTCATCACGGTGCAGGTGGAAGGCGGCGGCGATGCCGCTGAATGTCTGAAGGTGGCCTATGCAGTGGCGCATTCGCCGCTGGTCAAAACAGCGTTTTTTGCCAGCGACCCCAATCTCGGGCGCATCCTGGCTGCGGTGGGCTACGCGGGCATCGACGATCTGGACGCAACCCGCATTGAGCTTCACCTGGGCGATGTGCATGTGGTCACTGCCGGTGGGCGTCATCCGCAGTACCGCGAGGAAGACGGGCAGCGCGTGATGAAGCAGGCCGAGATTGTGGTGCGTATCGGTCTGGGTCGTGGAGCAGCCACCGAGACCGTGTGGACCTGCGACTTCAGCCACGACTACGTGACCATCAACGCCGACTACCGATCATGAGCGATGTGCTGGAACGCTTGCTCGGTCGCGCCGAGCAGCTGATCGATCGCCTGGAGGCGGTGCTGCCCCGCCCCCTGAGCGAGCCCGACTGGTCTGCCTCGGTGGCGTTTCGCTACCGCAAGCGCAGCAGCGGCCATGGGCAGCTGGAGCCCGTGCGCCACGTGGCACCCATGCGGCTGAGTGATCTGAAGGAGATCGATGATCAAAAGGCCCGAATTCAGCGAAACATGTTGCAGTTTGTGCAGGGCCTGCCTGCCAACAACGTTTTGTTGACTGGCGCGCGTGGCACCGGGAAATCTTCGCTGGTCAAGGCCTGCCTGCATGAGTACGCGTCCCAGCGCCTGCGCCTGATCGAGGTCGACAAGGCCGATCTGGTGGACCTGCCCGACATCGTTGACCTGGTGGCGGATCGGCCCGAGCGCTTCATGGTGTTTTGTGACGATCTGAGCTTCGAAGATGGTGAGTCGGGCTACAAGGCGCTCAAGTCGGTGCTCGATGGCTCGGTGTCTGCGGCGGGTGACAACGTGTTGATCTGCGCCACCAGCAACCGGCGCCACCTGCTGCCCGAATACATGAAAGAAAACCTGAGCTACACCCACACCGCAGACGGTGAGGTGCATCCAGGCGAGGTGGTGGAAGAAAAAATTTCTCTTTCCGAGCGGTTTGGTCTCTGGGTGAGTTTTTATCCGTTCAGCCAAGACGAGTACCTCGCCATCGTGGCCCAGTGGCTCAGTGCCTTCGGTCTGCCCGCCGCTGTCATCGAGTCTGCGCGCCCGCAAGCGCTGGTTTGGGCGCTGGAGCGCGGTTCGCGCAGTGGTCGTGTGGCTTATCAATTCTCCCGCGATTTCGCGGGGACGCACGCGGCGCGCAGCTGAATGAATCAGCCTGCTTTGCTGGTGGTGGACGCAGACCAGGCCCGCGAGACCAAGGGCGCGCGCCCGGTGATCGACGTGGCGGTTGGTGTGCTGATCGACGCTTCCGGTGCTTTTTTGCTGACCTCGCGCCCACCGGGCAGGGTTTATGCCGGTTACTGGGAGTTTCCGGGTGGCAAGCTGGAGGCGGGCGAATCGGTGGAGCAGGCCTTGCGCCGCGAGCTTGAGGAAGAAATCGGCATCACGATCGGCGCTGCGCAAGTGTGGCGAGACGAGTTGGTCGACTACCCGCATGCGTTGGTGCGTCTTCACTTCTGCAAGGTCTTTGCCTGGACGGGTGTCTTGCAGATGCGCGAGGGGCAAAGCCATCGCTGGGAAAGTCTGCCTGTTGCCTGCACGCCGGTGTTGCCGGGTACCGTGCCGGTGCTGGCCTGGCTCGCGGAAGAGCGCGCCTCCAGCGCCTGAGGCGGATCAGCTGCCTTCGAACCGCGGGTCGGTTTCGGGTTGCTGTTCGGGCAGCTTGAAGGCCTCGCTGGCCCAGGCGCCCAGATCGTGCTGCCTGCAGCGTGGGCTGCAAAACGGACGCTGGGGATTGCTTGCCGCATAAACGCTGGGCCCACCGCAGGCGGGGCAGCGGACGGTTTTGTTCACCGCGGCGAGCGCTGGTTCGGGGTTCGTCCCCATCTCAGGCACACAGCGTCAGCTCAAATGCGCCGTCCTCCTGCGCTGGATGCAGGCGATCATCTTCACCCTGACGCATCAGCCGCACCGACACCATCAACCGGTTGCCGCTGATCTCGGGAATCCAGCCGTGGCGCGGGTCGATACGCAGCCGCAGCAGCTGGAAGGTACGGCCCTGTGGCAGGTTCTGCTGAAACTGCCCGCCCAGTGCCACCACCTTTTGCGCAGAGCCCGAGTCGCGCAGCATCTGCAGCAGCAGCGCAATGGATTGCGCCAGCGGCGCCAGTGGCGTCACCCAACGCTGCAGATCGCCTCGGCGCTTCTCGGTGGCGTGGTGCTGCCAGTCGAAGTAGGCCGGCAGGTCGAACTCGCAGGTACCGCCGGGAATGCCGATGCGGCTGCGAATGCTCATCAGCCAGTCGTTTTCGGTGAGCGATTGACCGGTCTTGCCCGTGAGCTGACTGAGTTGGCTGAAGCAATTGTCGAGCTGGGCCACGACCTCGTCGAGCGCCTGCTCGGAGATGGCCGGATTGCCGCGGTAGCTGTTGAGCTGCAGCTTCTGACGATCAATGTCCTTCAGCACGTCGGACTTCATGTCGGCACGAGAGGCCACATCCATGATCTCGAAAATGTTCTGGATGGCGTAGTGGTGGTCCAGGGGATGGCTGCGCGAGATCAGTTCGCTGAGACGCCGAAACAGCTGCTCAAGACGAAGATAGGTGCGGATGCGTTCGTTGAACGGGTATTCGTAAAGGATCACGGGTTGGCGCGAGCTGACGGGGACACGGTGGCTAGGTGTTTCATCATAGCCCGAACGCGTGGGCCAACCGGCTCACCACACCCCGCAACTGTGCCAGGCTCAGGCCCTCGTTGAAGATGCATGCGTCGGCCGCGGCCAGACGCAGCGCGCGGGAAGCCTGGCTGCGAATGACCGCCTCGGTGGTCTCGTCGCTCCATCCGCTGCGCGCTTGAACCCGCGCCCGCTGTGTGCTCGGCAGGCAGTCGACCACCAGCACCCGGTCCAGCGTCGGTCGCCAGCGCGGGGATTCCACCAGCAGTGGAATGTCGAACACGATGCACCGTGTGGTGGCGGCATCGCTCTGGCGGCGAATTTCCTCGCCCACCAGTGGGTGGATGATGGCTTCCAAGGTCTGGCGGGCCGACGGCTGTTCGAATACCAGTGCGCGCATCTGCTCGCGGTCGAGCGCTCCCTGTGCCGTGATGAACGGGGCCCCGAAGGTTTCGCTGATGGCTGGTATGGCGCGCCCGCCGGGCGCGGTGCAGGCGCGGGCGATGGCGTCGGCATCAATCACCGTGGCGCCGTGCGCTTCCAGCATGCGCGCAACGGTGCTCTTGCCGCTGCCGATGCCGCCGGTCAGGCCCAGATGCAGGGCAGGGCGGTGTGTCACCGCTCGCTCACAGCCCGATAGCCGCCAGAATCGACGCGGGACCAAAGATCATCGCGGTCAGCCCGGCAAGGGCCAGAAACGGCCCAAAGGGTACGTAGCCACCCTCCCGCAGCGAGCCCCGAAGCTTGATGCCGATACCGACCACCGCACCAATCACCGAGGCCATCAAAATTATCGGGATCAGCGCTTCCCAGCCAAACCAGGCGCCCAGTGCGGCGAAGAGTTTGAAGTCGCCGTAACCCATGCCTTCCTTGCCGGTCGCCAGCTTGAATGCCCAATACACCAGCCACAGCGACAGGTAGCCCGCCACTGCGCCCCAAAGCGCGCTCGGCAGCGGTATGGCGATCACCCCGAGGGCCGCGGCGCACAAGCCTGCCCAGAGCAGGGGCAAGGTGATGTCATCGGGCAGCAGGGTGGTGTCCCAGTCGATGCAGGCCAGGGCCAGAATGGCAGCAGAAAACCCGCTCCAGGCCAGCGCTTCCCAACCCAGGCCCCAGTGCCAGCCGCACCAGGCAAACAATGCTGCGCTCACCACTTCCACCGCGGGATAGCGCAGGCCAATCGGCGCGCCACAGGCGCTGCATCCGCCCCGGAGTGCAAGGTAGCTCAGTACCGGGATGTTCTCGAACCAACGGATGGCGTGCCCGCAGTGCGCGCAGCGCGAGCGAGGCACCATCAAGTTGAAGGGAGGCTGATCCAGCGGGGTGGAAGCAGCCTCTGGCGAGCCAGAGGCCGCCTGAAACTCGGCGCACTCGGCTGCCCAGCGCAGATCCATCATTTTGGGCAGCCGGTGGATCACCACATTCAGAAAGCTGCCCACCAACAACCCCAGCAGACCCAGCAGCGCTGCGTCCACACCGCTTGGCAACGGCATCAGACCACCTGACCCAGCTTGAAGATCGGCAGGTACATCGACACCACAATGCCACCGATGATGGTGCCCAGGATCACGATGATGATGGGCTCCATCAGGCTGGACAGGCCGGCCACCATGTCGTCCACCTCGGCTTCGTAGAAGTCGGCAGCCTTACCCAGCATGTGATCGATGGAGCCAGACTCTTCACCAATGGCGCACATCTGCAGCACCATGGATGGAAACAGATTGGCGTTTGTCATGGCGTTGGTCAGGCTGGTGCCGGTGGACACCTCCTGCTGGATTTTGTCGGTGGCAATCGCATACACCGAATTGCCTGACGCGCCACCCACCGAGTCCAGCGCTTCCACCAGCGGAACACCCGCGGCGAACATGGTGGAGAGGGTGCGAGTCCAGCGTGCGACCACAGATTTCTCGACCAGGGCGCCGAAGATTGGCATCTTGAGCATCACCCGGTCCATGAACTGTTGTACTTTCTCGTTGCGTTTCCAGGCCTGCATCAAGAAGTAAAAACCGCCGCCCAGGCCACCGAAAATCAGATACCAGTACTCGGTGAAAAACTCGCTCATCGCGATCACGAAAAGCGTGGGTCCCGGCAGGTCGGCACCGAAGGAGCTGAACACCTCCTTGAACGACGGGATCACAAAAATCATGATCACCGCGACCACAACAAACGCCACGATGATCACGGACACCGGGTACATGAGCGCCGACTTGATTTTCGACTTGATCGCTTCGGTTTTCTCCATGTACACAGCCAGCCGGTCCAGCAACTCTTCCAAGATACCGGCCGTCTCGCCGGCCTCGACCAGATTGCAGTAAAGGCTGTCGAAGTACAGCGGGTTCTTGCGGAAGGCGGCGCTCAGCGATGTGCCGGTCTCCACGTCGGAGCGGATGTCATTGAGCAGCTTCGAGACGCTGGGGTTTGGATTGCCCCGGCCCACGATGTCGAAGGCCTGCAGCAGAGGCACACCCGCCTTCATCATGGTGGCGAGCTGGCGAGTGAAAATAGCGATGTCCTTGGGCTTGATCCGCTTGCCCGAGCTCATGCGCCGTTTTTTCACCTTGCCAGGGATGATGCCTTGCCGACGGAGCGCGGCAAGCACCTGGTTTTCCCCGATCGCTCGCGTCTCACCACGAACGGTTTTGCCAGACCGGTCTTTGCCTTCCCATTCGAAAATAAAGTCTTTGATGGTTTTGGATGCAGCGGTGGCCATGGTGTCCTCGGATACTTTGGTCGGGTGCGCGTCAATCGTTGGTGACGCTGAGCACCTCTTCCAGCGATGTCAAACCCTGCCGGACCTTGAGCAGCCCGGACTCGCGCAGCGAACGAACGCCCTCAGCGCTGGCCTGCTTGGCAATATCAAGCGCGCTACCTCCCCGCAGGATGATGCGCTGAATCTCTTCGGAAATCGGCATCACCTGGTAGATGCCAACGCGCCCCTTGTAGCCGTTGTTGCACGCTGAACAGCCCACTGGTTTGTATGGTGTCCAAGTACCGTCGAGTTCTTCTACCTTGAATCCAGCATCCAGCAACGCCTTGCGTGGGACATCCAATGGTGCCTTACAAGTGCCGCAGAGGCGGCGTGCCAGTCGCTGAGCGGTGATCAGGATCACACTGGAGGCAATGTTGAACGTGGGAACCCCCATGTTCATCATTCGGGTCAGCGTGGTGGGCGCGTCGTTGGTGTGCAGGGTGGACAGCACCATGTGGCCGGTCTGCGCTGCCTTGATCGAGATGTCTGCCGTTTCCAGATCGCGTATCTCACCGACCATGATGATGTCGGGATCCTGCCGCAAGAAGGCCTTGAGGGCTGCAGCGAAGGTGAGGCCCGCCTTCTCGTTCACGTTCACCTGGTTCACGCCTGGCAGGTTGATCTCCGACGGGTCTTCGGCCGTCGAGATGTTGATGCCAGGCTTGTTCAGGATGTTCAGGCAGGTGTACAGCGACACCGTTTTTCCCGAGCCGGTAGGGCCGGTGACCAGCACCATCCCGTAGGGGCGCGAAATCGCCTCCAGCAAACGCTCCTTTTCCTCCGGCTCGTAACCCAGCGCATCGATACCAACCTTGGCGCTGCTCGGGTCCAGGATACGGATCACGATCTTTTCGCCAAAGAGCGTGGGCAGAGAGCTGACACGGAAATCGATCACCCGATCCGGTCCCACCTTCAGCTTCATGCGCCCGTCTTGCGGAATACGCTTCTCGGAGATGTCCATGCGAGAGATCACCTTGATGCGAGAGGCGAGCTTGTCTTTGATGGCAATCGGTGGTGAGGCAATCTCGCGCAGTTCGCCGTCGATCCTGAAACGCACGCGGTAGGTGTGTTCATAGGGCTCAAAATGCAGATCCGAGGCGCGCATGTTGAACGCATCGATCAGCATCTTGTGCAGAAATTTCACCACCGGGGCGTCGTCCACCTCGGACGCCTTGTCGGCGGTGTCGGTGGTGATGGCCTCGGTGGCCATCTCATCGAACTCGAAGTCGTTGCCGATGATGTTGTCCATCGACTCGTTGGCGCTGGTGTTCTGGACGTCGACCAGCTTGTTGAGCTTGTCATATTCCGCGATCACCCAGTCCACCCCCATCTGGGTGGCGAACTTGATCTTTTCTGCCGCTTGCTGGTCCGCAGGGTCTGCGGTTGCCACCATCAAGCGGTTGTTGCGCTTGCTCAGGACGACAATGCGGTAGTCCGAACAGATCTTTCCGTCCAGTAGCCCTTTGGGCAGGCGCTCGACGTCGATCGCATCGAGATCAAGCAGGGGCGCCGCATACGCGGTCGCCATGGTGTGGGCCATGTCGTAGGCGGAAACCGCACCCGAGCCGGTCAGCTCTGCGATGAAGCTTGTGCGCCCGACTTGGGCCTTTTTGTAAAGATCTTCGGCGGCTTTCTGACCAAGCTTTCCAGCGGACACCAAGGCGCGGCCCAGGCCTGGCAAGGCCATGGAAACACTTTCTTGAATCACCGTATCGACTGACGCCATAGCTCCGTAATCTAACGTAAATCAACGACTTGCCGTTCAATATTGAAGCGGCTTGCATTGAATTTTGCGGATTGTGCAGTCGTTGGCAGATCAGAGCATGCCGCGTGGAGTGTCTGTTTGAGGGCCAAGAGGTTGGTCGGGGTGAGAGGATTCGAACCTCCGGCCTCTACGTCCCGAACGTAGCGCTCTACCTGGCTAAGCTACACCCCGTTTCGGCCTTGAATCGGCCCGGCGCTCCCCGTCATTCCGCCAGGTTGACCCTACGATTTGCGATTCAAAAGCCCCTCTGCCAATTGTAGCAAAGCGTCGCTGTGCGCATTTTTGGGCAGTCGCCGGGCCGCCTCCACTGCGCGCTGTGCTTCTGCCATGGCGGTGGAACGTGCTGCGTCCAGAGCGCCGGTGCGGGCGATGACGCTCAATATGTCGGGCAAGTGCGTCAGGGTGCCTTGTTCAATGGATTGCTGAATCAGCACCCGCTCCTCGGGCGAGCACCGCTTGAGGGCGCAGATGATCGGCAGCGTCACTTTGCCCTCACGCAGATCATCGCCGAGATTCTTGCCAAGCTCTTCGCTGTTGCCTTCATAGTCGAGCACATCGTCGATCACCTGGAAAGCCGTGCCCAGCGCCTGCCCGTAGCTGGCGCACAGGTGCTCGGTGACCTCGTCGGCACCGGCAAGGATCGGAGCCAGCCGCGCGCTGGCCTCGAACAGCTTCGCGGTTTTGGACCTGATCACGCGCAGGTAGGCATGTTCGTCAAGCGATGCGTCGTGCATGTTCATCAGCTGCATCACCTCACCCTCGGCAATCACGTTGGTGGCGTCCGAGAGCACTTGCATCACGCGCATCTGGTTGACGTCCACCATCATCTGGAAGGCACGCGAATACAGAAAGTCTCCGACCAGAACACTGGCGGCATTGCCAAACTTTTCATTGGCTGTGCTGCGCCCGCGACGCAGGGTGGACTCGTCGACCACGTCGTCGTGCAGCAATGTCGCGGTGTGTATGAATTCCACCACGGCAGCCAGCGTGTGGCGGTGGGGGTGGCTGATTCGGAGAGCGCCACTCACAAGCAGCAGGATTGCTGGACGCAGGCGCTTGCCACCAGCGCCGATGATGTATTGCGCCACCTCGCGGACCAGCGGCACCTCGGTGGTCAATCGCTCACCGATCACCCGATCGACCTGCTCCATGTCTTCGCTGATCAGATCCAGCGGATGGGGCACGGGGCTGTTCACTGAGGTCAAGATGAAATCGGTCCAGGGGAAGGCTGAGGGGCGTGGCGAACTTCTGTGCTGGATTATAGAAAGTCACTGCAGGAGGCAATCGACGGGCCCCGTTCGGCCCTGTACCAGGAGCGTGGCGTTATCGCAGTTGCTCGATGCTGGTGGCCTGCTTGGGGCTGCGGGTTAACCCATGCTAAAATTCTGGGCTCGGTGGAACTTCCTCCCCCGGGCATCCATTCGTGGATTTTTTCAAGAGGTTCATATGTACGCGGTCATAAAAACCGGTGGCAAGCAATATCGTGTTGCTGCCGGCGAAAAAATTAAAGTAGAACAGATTGCTGCGGATGTGGGCCAAGAGATCGTGTTTGACCAGGTTCTGGCTGTCGGCAACGGCAGCGAGATCAAGGTCGGCACTCCCTTGGTTTCCGGCGCAACGGTCACGGTCACGGTGTTGGCCCATGGCAGACACGACAAGGTGCACATTTTCAAGATGCGCCGTCGCAAGCACTACCAAAAGCGCCAGGGACATCGTCAAAATTTCACCGAACTGCAGATCGCATCGATCGCAGGCTGAGGAGTAAAGCAAGATGGCACAGAAAAAAGGCGGCGGCTCCACGCGAAACGGGCGTGATTCCAAGCCAAAGATGCTTGGTGTGAAGGCCTTTGGCGGTGAACTGGTGAGTGCAGGCTCGATCATCGTGCGTCAGCGCGGTACCAAGTTCCATCCCGGTACCAATGTCGGCGTGGGCAAAGACCACACCCTGTTTGCGGTTGCAGACGGGCACGTCAGTTTTGGGATCAAGGGTGCGTTGAACCGCCACGTGGTCAGCGTCACACCCGTCTGACGGGCTGAGGTGCAGCCAGCGTGCCGGGTGTTTCCGGCGCTGGCGGGCTCCTCAATGCTGCAAAAAGCCCGCGGTCGCGGGCTTTTTTATTGGGATGTTCGGAGGGCGTGACATGAAGTTTGTGGACGAAGCCACGATAGACGTTGCAGCGGGCGACGGGGGCAACGGCTGCGCGTCGTTCCGACATGAGAAGTACAAAGAATTTGGCGGCCCCGACGGTGGTGACGGTGGCCGGGGTGGCCACGTTCTGGTGGTGGCTGACGCGAGCCTCAATACGTTGGTGGACTTTCGGTTCACCCGCCGTTTTGAAGCGCGCCGCGGTGAGCATGGCAAGGGCTCGGACATGTTCGGCGTGAAGGGTGACGACATCCTGCTCAAAATGCCGGTCGGCACCATCATTGCTGATGCGGAAACTGGCGAGGTGTTGCACGAACTGTTGGTGCCTGGCGAGCAGATCACCTTGGCCAAAGGCGGCGACGGTGGCTTCGGCAACATGCACTACAAAAGCTCTCTCAACCGGGCGCCGCGTCAAAAGACGCCTGGCTGGGCTGGCGAGCGGCGCACCCTCAAGCTGGAGCTTAAGGTGTTGGCCGATGTGGGTCTGCTGGGAATGCCGAACGCAGGCAAATCCACCCTGATCGCAGCGGTGTCCAATGCGCGGCCCAAAATCGCCGACTACCCGTTCACCACGCTGCACCCCAATCTTGGCGTGGTGCGCGTGGCGCCTGAAAAGAGCTTCGTCGTGGCGGATGTGCCGGGTCTGATTGAGGGTGCATCGGAAGGTGCAGGCCTCGGGCATCAGTTTCTGCGTCACCTGCAGCGAACCCGGCTTTTGTTACACATTGTGGACGCCGCTCCGTTTGACGAAGGGGTGGATCCTGTGACGCAGGCCAAGGCGATCGTGGCCGAGCTCAAAAAATTCGATCAAAAGCTCTTTGAGAAACCGCGCTGGCTGGTACTGAACAAGCTCGACATGGTGCCGGCCGAAGAGCGCGAGGCCCGCATCAAGGACATCGTGAAGCGGCTGCGCTTCAAAGGGCCCGTGTTTGAAATTTCTGCGTTGACCCGAGAGGGTTGCGAGCGCTTGGTGCAGTCGGTTTACGAGTACCTCGCCAAAGAATTTCGTTCCCACCAGCCTGCTGAGAAGGAGGATCCGCGATTCTCCGAAGATCCGCGCGGCCTTTGATCGGGCATTCCCTACCTTTTTTCTGTCCAGAGCATGAGTGAGATATTGACCGGTCTGGTGGCCCCGGCGGACCACCAAAGCGCCTTGAAGTCTGCGCGGCGCATCGTCGTCAAGGTCGGCTCCAGTCTGGTGACCAACGAGGGGCGTGGGCTGGACGAGCAGGCGATTGGCCAGTGGAGCCAGGAGCTTGCTTTGCTGGTCAAAGAAGGCCGTGAACTGATCATGGTCAGCAGTGGCGCGATCGCCGAGGGCATGAAGCGACTGGGCTGGCGGGTGCGCCCGAAAGAGGTGAACGAACTGCAGGCTGCCGCCGCCGTTGGGCAAATGGGTCTGGTGCAGATGTATGAAAGCAAGCTGCGCTCTTGTGGCGTGGGCAGCGCTCAGGTGCTGCTCACCCATGCCGACCTGGCCGACCGCGAGCGTTACCTGAACGCTCGGTCAACGTTGCTCACCTTGCTGAAGCTGGGTGTCGTGCCCGTGATCAACGAAAACGACACGGTGGTCAACGACGAAATCAAGTTCGGTGACAACGACACGCTGGGCGCCCTGGTGGCCAATCTGGTGGAGGCCGATGCGCTGGTCATTCTGACCGATCAGAAAGGCCTCTACACCGCCGATCCGCGCCGCGACCCAGCCGCCGAATTCGTGTATCAGGCGCAGGCAGGCGATCCGCGGCTGGAGGTGATGGCAGGCGGCGCAGGTTCGGGCATCGGCACCGGCGGCATGATCACCAAAATCCTGGCGGCCAAGCGCGCCGCTGGCTCTGGCGCGTCCACCGTGATTGCCTGGGGCCGGGAACCCCGCGTGCTGGAGCGGCTTTGCGCCGGGGAGGCGATTGGGACCAGCTTGCTGGCGCACACACCCAAGCACCAGGCCCGCAAGCGCTGGATGGCCGATCATCTCCAGCTGCGCGGTGCGGTGGTGGTGGACGATGGTGCCGTGGACAAAATCGTGGGGGAAGGCAAGAGCCTGCTGCCCATCGGCATGACGGCGGTGGAAGGCGATTTTTCACGCGGTGACGTGATCGCGGTGTGCAACACCATGGGCAGGGAAGTGGCGCGCGGGCTCGCCAACTACGGCAGTGCCGAAGCCCGCTTGCTGTGTCGCAAGTCTTCAGCCGATTTTGAGCGCTTGCTGGGCTATGTGGCCGAGTCGGAAATGATCCACCGCGACAACCTGGTTCTCGCGCGCGCTTGAGCGGCCTCTCGCGTTGGCTCGCCTACGCGGCGCCATCGGATGCGGGTCGAAACTGCCGCCGGGTGGCAGTTCCATGCGTTGCATCACGCCGGCGTGGGATACGGGGCGCAGGTTATCGTCCATGCCTTTTACGCGACCGCTGGCCCCAGGTTGGCTGTTGCGACTGTCGGTGCGCGGCAGATAGCGTTCCAGCTCGGTCAGCGCCAGTTCATAGACGCCGCGCTTGAACTCGACCACCACGTCCAGCGGTATCCAGTAATCGTGCCAACGCCAGGCGTCGAATTCCGGGTGGCTGGTCGCACGCAGATTGAGCTGCCAGTCGCCGGTGGTCAGGCGCAGCAAATACCAGATCTGCTTCTGGCCTTTGTAGTGGCCGCGAGCATCGCGGCGAATGAAACGGTCTGGCACCTCGTAGCGCAACCAGTCCCGCGTGCGGGCGACGATGCTCACGTGTTCAGGCTTCAAACCCACCTCTTCGTGCAGCTCGCGGTACATCGCCTGGAAACTGCCAAGAGTGCGAACGTATGCGCTTGCCCCAGAACACCTGGTTTCGCTGGTTGAGCAGAATGATGCCGACGTTAGGCCTGAAGCCTTCTCTGTCAAGCATAATCAACCTCAATTTTTTAAACTGTCTGGATTATGCATCGCGCATGACAGATCGAACCCCAAAGCCCGTCACTGCCAGCTCAGAAACCGGGTAAACACCGACATTCGGTGCCCACAGCGGCCTGTCTGGCCCGGCATTCTCTCCCTCCCACCAACTCCAGCTCGGCCTGACTGGCCCCACCCTGCATGAAAGCCTCCCAGTTCTTCATCTCAACCCTCAAGGAAGCGCCGGCGGATGCCGAGATTGCGAGCCACCGGCTCATGACGCGCGCCGGCATGATCAAAAAGCTGGGCGCCGGCATTTACACCTACATGCCAATGGGGCTGCGGGTGATCCAGAAAGTGGAACGCATCGTGCGCGAGGAGATGAACCGGGCCGGAGCAGTGGAGTTGAGCATGCCGGTGGTGCAGCCGGCAGAGTACTGGCGGGAAACAGGCCGTTTTGAAAAGATGGGGCCAGAGCTGTTGCGCATTCAGGACCGCCACGGGCGCGACTTCATCGTGCAGCCCACCAGCGAAGAGGTGGTGACCGACATTGCGCGCCAGGAGCTGCGCAGCCACAAGCAGCTGCCCAAGAATTTCTATCAGATCCAGACCAAGTTTCGCGACGAGCGCCGCCCGCGTTTTGGCCTGATGCGCGGCCGTGAGTTCATCATGAAAGACGCCTACAGCTTCGACCGCGACGAGGCAGCGGCCAAGGCCAGTTACCAAGTGATGGCGGCGGCCTACCGCCGCATCTTCGACCGCTTCGGTCTGCGATACCGTGCGGTGGCCGCAGACAGCGGCGCGATCGGCGGCGATCTGAGCGAAGAGTTTCAGGTGATTGCGGCCACGGGAGAAGACGCCATCGTGTACTGCCCGCAAAGCGACTACGCCGCCAACCTGGAGAAGGCCGAGGCGCTGGCCCCAGCCGTTGCGCGCCCCGGTGCATCCAACCCGATGGTGAAAACGCCAACGCCGGGCAAAAGCACCTGCGCCGACGTGGCTGCGCTGCTGGGTGTACCGCTGGCGAACACAGTGAAGTCGCTGGTGCTGGCCACCGATGAGTTGGACCAGGCGGGCGCAGTGGTGAAGAGTCAGGTGTGGCTGCTGCTGCTGCGCGGGGACCACGACATGAACGAGGTGAAGGTGAGCAAGGTGCCGGGCCTGGATACCAGCTTCCGTTTTGCCACCGTGCCCGAGATCGAGGCGCACTTTGGCAGCAAGCCGGGCTACCTCGGCCCCATCGGCTTTCGCGGATCGCGAAGTGGCGGCCATGGCCGACTGGATCTGCGGCGCCAATGAGGTCGACTTCCATTTCACTGGCGTGAACTGGGGCCGTGATCTGCCCGAGCCAGATCTGGTGGCCGATATCCGCAACGTGGTCGAGGGCGATGATTCGCCCGATGGCAAGGGAAAGCTCGCCATCGAGCGGGGCATCGAGGTGGGGCATGTGTTCTACCTCGGAACCAAATACAGCCGGGCGATGAACGCGACTTTTCTGGCTGAGGACGGCAAACCCGCCCCCTTCGAGATGGGGTGCTACGGCATTGGCATTACCCGGCTGCCCGCGGCGGCGATTGAACAAAACCACGATGAGCGCGGCATCATCTGGCCCGACGCGATCGCGCCCTTCACCGTGGTGATCTGCCCGATCAGCATGGACCGCAGTCCCGACGTGAAGGCCGCGGCCGAACGCCTGTACGAACAACTGCTGGCTGATGGCGTCGATGTGCTGCTTGACGACCGCGGCGAGCGTCCTGGAGCCATGTTTGCCGACTGGGAGCTCATCGGCGTGCCCCACCGCGTGACGATTGGCGACAAGGCCCTGAAGGACGGACAGGTGGAATACCAGCACCGGCGCGACTCGGCGGCGACCAAGGTGGCGCTGGCCGATGCGCTGGCCTTCGTGAAAGGCCGC
>JAIFNE010000019.1 GCA_020047875.1 Hydrogenophaga sp. | reverse complement strand
TGGCCAAGGACCGTTACAAGGTCACCTTCCAGTCGCGCTTTGGCAAAGCCAAGTGGCTGGAGCCCTACACCGAGCCCTCGCTGATCGCGCTCGCCCAGGCGGGCACCAAAAGCGTGGACGTGGTCTGTCCCGGCTTCACCAGCGACTGCCTGGAGACGCTGGAAGAAATCAGCATGGAAGCGCGCGAGGCGTTTTTGCACGCCGGCGGCGAGCAGTTCCAGTACATCGAGTGCCTGAATGACAGCCCCGACTGGATCCGCCACCTGCAAGGCTGGCCCACCCGGGAAGCCGACGACCCGATGGCGCTCAAGGCCAGCCGCGAACGCGCGCTGGCACTGGGCGCGAAGGGTTGATGGCATGAACCCAGGAACTTGTCGAGCTTGGGGCGTCGATCGCGAAAGCCGGAAATTTCATCAAGATTTGCCCCAGCAAGGACAGTTTTTGCCCGCTATGCAGCCCCATAGCTCGGCAATGGGGCTGAAAGCGGGCAAAAAATGGACTGCTGCGGCCGATTTGCAGTCGGCGCCCCCCAGGTCAAGCAGGCTCTTAGGGACTCGACAGCGCGTGGCTACCCTTCTGCTGGTCTGTGGAGGTTTGTCCTGGGCCGTGACTGGTTGCAGCTTTCAGCAAGGCTATGCGGGCGCGCAGGCTTGGCAGCGTAGCCAGTGCCTGAAGATCACCGATGCCGAAGAACGCCGCCGTTGTCTCCAGACCGCAGACCAGCCATACGACACGTACAAGCAGCAATCGGAGACGATCAAGGCCAGACCCTGAGTGTTTGACGCTTCAACTCTCGTTACGTCAGCAGCCAGCCGAGGCGACCCTTCACAAACCTCGCGAAAGGAAACGTTCCACCAGATCCAGCTGCTCGGGAACGTTTAGTGCTGGTGCGTGCCCACAACCTTCGATGGTCACCACCAGAGCACGCGGTCCGCGGTCGCGCATCGCTTCGGCCGTGTCGGCCAGCAGCAGGTCCGAGTCGGCGCCACGCAGGCACAGCACCGGCACATGGATGCGGTCATAGACCGGCCACAGCTCGTAGTCGTTGGGGTGGTGGGTGAACTGCTGCACCATGGCCGGGTCGTAGTGCGGGGTTACGCGGCCGTCGGGCAGGCGGCGCGTGGAGCTCTCGGTGAGCAGCGTCCACTGCGCGTCGCTCAGGTGGCCATAGGGCCTGTAGATGGCGCGGAAGTACTGCTGCAACTCACCCACGGTGTTGAACGCGGCCGGGTTGCCGGCGTAGCTTCGGATGCGGGCGATCGCCGCGTCAGCCGTCTTCGGACCGATGTCGTTGAGCACCAGACGCTCGATGCGCCCGTGCAGCGCGCCGGCCGCGCACATCATGCCGATGGCGCCGCCCATGGAGGTGCCCACCCAGTGGAAGCGCTCGATCGCAAGCTGGTCGACCAGCGCGGTGGCGATGCGGCTGTAAAAGTCGAGGCAGTACTCGGTCTCGGGCTTCGGACTCCATTGCGACAGGCCGCGGCCGATGGTGTCGGGGCAGATCACGCGCCAGCCTTTCGAACTCAGGTGCGCGGCCAGCGGGTCCATGTCGCGCCCGGTGCGGGCCAGTCCATGCCAGGCCACCACCACCGGGCCCCCTGCAGCCTCGGGCTGCCAGTCCATGAAGTGGATCTCTCGGCCTTCGCAGACGAGGTAACGCGAAATCGGTTTCACGGCGGGCATCGGATTCATTGCAGCCCCTTGATGCGACCGAGCACCGCGCGTTCCCGCAGACGGCCGACAACGCCGGTGGGAAAGTAATAGACCGAGAGCACGAACAGCACGCCCAGCCAGAGCAGCCAGCGGTCGGGTGTGAGCAGAGCGGGCAAGAACGGAATGCCTTCGGTGGCCTGGCCGGCCAAGCGCAGCAGATCCTGCAAGTAGCTTTGCGCCAGCACGAAGATCACGCTGCCGATGAGCGCACCGTAGAGCGTGCCCATGCCGCCGATCACCACGATGAGCAGGATGTCCAGCATGATCTCGAACGACAGCGAGGTGTCGGGCCCCTGGTAGCGCAGCCAAATGGCCAGCAGGCAGCCAGCGAGCGTGGCGAACGAGGCCGAAAGCACATTGGACAGCGTGCGGTAAACCACGGTGCGGTAGCCCAGTGCCTCAGCGCGAAAGTCGTTTTCTCGGATGGCCTGCAGCACACGCCCGAACGGCGAGTTCACGATGCGCAGGATGATCAGGAAGATCGAGGTCACCGCCACGAAGATCAGGTAGTAGGTGATCAGCCGGCCGTTCAGGTCCACCTCGCCGAAGGGGGTCGCCAGCGGCTCCTCGCGCAGCATGAAGGCGGGTGACAGCAGTTCGGGCACGCGGAAGCTCAGGCCGTCCTCGCCACCGGTGAAGTCCGACAACTGCGAGGCCAGCGTGAGAAAAGCCGAGGCCACGGCCAGCGTGATCATGGCGAAGAAAATCGCTTTGACCCGCAGCGAAAACAGGCCGATCAGCAGCGACAGCAGGAGCGAGATGAGCAGCGCGCAAAACACACCCAGCGCCAGCGCGCCCCAGCTCGCCTGCTCCACCGAGTTCAGCGAAATCGCGACACCATACGCGCCGATACCGAAGAACATGGTGTGCGCAAAACTCACGATGCCGGTGTAGCCCAGCAGCAAATCAAAGCTGGCCACCAGCGCCACGAATATCAGCACCTTGGCCGCCACGTTGAGCGCCTTCACGCCCGGAAACAGGAAGGGCGCCAGCAAAAGACCGAGGAACAGGATCACGAGCAGGGCCGTGAGCCAGCGGCTGCGTGGCAGGTCGTTGGACAGCAGTCGGGAAATCATGGTCGGCTCCTTATCGGTTCGTGACCGGGTAAACACCTTGTGGCCGCCACAAGAGAATCGCTACCATCAGCGCGATGTTCGAAAACAGCGCGACCTTGGGCGCCAGAAACCCGGTGTAGTTCGCCATCAGGCCCACCAGCAGCGCGCCGATAAGCGCACCCGTGGTGGAACCCAGGCCGCCGATGATGATGACGATGAAGATCAGCACGTTGACCTGTGCGCCCATCTGCGGCAATACGGTCTGCTGGTACAGGCCCCACATGACTCCGCCCAGCCCGGCCAGCGCACTGCCCACCACGAAGACGCCGATGAAGAGTTGGCGGATGCGGTAGCCGAGCGACTCGACCATCTCGCGGTCCTGCACGCCGGCGCGCACCAGCAGGCCGACCTTGGTGCGATTGAGCGTCCACACCATCGCTGCGAACACGGCCAAACCGACCAGCACAGCGAGCAGCCGGTACTTCTCCACAGCGGCGTCGCCGAGGATGAAGGAGCCCCTCAAACTCTCGGGCAGCGGCAGTGCGATCTGCCCCGGGCCCCAGATGACCTTGATCATCTCCTCGCCGATGATCATGCCGCCCATGGTGATGAGGATCTGCTTGAGGTGCATGCCGTACACCGGGCGGATGATCAAGCGCTCGAACACCCAACCCAGCGCGCCGGCCACAGCCATGGCCACCAACATCGCGGGCAGCAGCGCCATGAGGTTGAGCCAGAGGCTGTCGGCTTCGGTGTAGCTGGTCATGCTGGCCAGCACCGTGGTGGCCACGAAGGCACCGAGTGCGATGAACACGCCGTGGCCGAAGTTGAGCACGTCCATGAGGCCGAACACCAGCGTGAGGCCCGAGGCGATGATGAAGATGATCATGCCCATGGCCAGACCCGCCACGGTGAGCGTGACCCAGGTGGACGGGCTTCCCACCGCGGGCAGCGCCAGCACCGCCAGCGCAGGCACCAGGGCCAGCGGCTTCCAGTCGAAGTCGGCTTTGAGAAGAGTCATTGGTGCGCTCCAAGGGAGAGGCCGAGCAGCCTGGATTGCATGCTCTCGTCTGCTGCGAGTTCGGCCATCGATCCGCTGTGCACCACACGACCGTCGTCCATCACGGCCACGGTGTCGCCGAGCTGTCGCGCGAAGTTGAAGTTCTGCTCCACCAGCAGGATGGTGGTCTGGGCGGCCTTGAGTTCGCGGAAGGCCGCGATCATGTTCTGGATGATCGCAGGCGCCAGGCCCTTGCTGGGCTCGTCGATCAGCAGCAGCTTGCGCGGCTCGACGATGGCGCGCGAGACCGCGAGCATCTGCTTCTGCCCGCCGCTCAATTTGCCGGCCGGGTACAACCAGAACTTCTTGATCGCGGGGAAAAGGCCGAAGATCCATTCGAGCCGCGTGGTGTCGATGTCGTCGAGCGTGCGCGCGCCGCGCGCGGCCAGCAGCATGTTCTCGCGCACCGAGAGGTCCGAGAAGATGCCCATGCTTTCGGGCACGTAGGCCACGCCGCTTTGTGCGGTGTCGGGTGTGGGCTGCTTCGTGATGTCCACGCCATCCAGCGTCACGGTGCCCTGGCTCGCGTGCCACAGGCCCATGATGGTGCGCAGCGTGGTGGTCTTCCCGGCGCCGTTGCGGCCGAGCAGCATGGTCAATTGGTTGGCCGGGACCACGAGGTCCACGCCGTGCAGGATGTGGTACGCGCCGATGTGCGTGTGAACGCCTTCGAGCTTCAGCAGGGGCGAGGCGCGATCCGGCGCCGGGCCGCCCCAAGCCGGACCAGCCCCCTCGGGGGGCAGCGACCCGCGCAGCGGTGGAGCATGGGGGCTCATACAGCCTCCTCTTCTGTGGGGTTGATGCCGAGGTAGGCCTGCTGCACCACGGGCGAGGCGATCACGGTGGCGGGGTCGCCGTCGGCCACCAGTTCACCGTTGTGCAGCACGATGATGCGGTCCGAGAGTTCGCGCACCACGTCCATCTTGTGTTCGACCAGCAGGATGGTCTTGGTCTTGTCGTTTTTCAGTTGGCGGATCAGGTTCAGCACCACTGGCACCTCGTCCACGCTCATGCCGGCGGTGGGCTCGTCGAACATGAACACCAGCGGATCGAGCGCCATGAGAATGGCCACCTCCAGCTTGCGCTGGTCGCCGTGCGGCAGGCTGCTGGCCAGCGCATCGCGCTTGTCGGCCAGGGCCACGGTTTCCAGCACTTCGTCTGCGCGTTCGAGCAGGTCACGCCGGTCGCTCCAGATGCGCCACATGTTCAGGCCCGCCTTCGCCTTGGCCTGCACCGCCAGGCGCACGTTTTCCTGCACCGTGAGGTTGGGGAACAGATTGGTGAGCTGGAACGCGCGGCCCAGCCCGGCCTGCGCACGCGCCGGTGCGCCCAGCGATGAGATGTCGTGGCCACCCAGACGCACGCTGCCCGCGCTGGCCTTGACCTGGCCCGAGATCAGGTTGAAGTAGGTCGTCTTGCCGGCGCCGTTGGGGCCGACGATGGCGGTCAGCGTGCCCGGCGCGAACGCGCAGGAGACAGCACTCACCGCCACGTGCCCGCCGAAGCGGACCGTGAGGTCTTGGGTTTCAAGCATGGGATACCTGTGGGAAGGTCGCACCCAACCGAGAGTCCGGCTGAGTGATGTCTGTTCGGACCGGGCCAATGTCCGTTCGCCCTGAGCCTGTCGAAGGGCCCCACACGTGGATGGGCTTCGACAGGCTCAGCCCGAACGGTGATTGGTTGGCTCGGGGCGAGCGGGTGTGATGGGCGCCGCGGAGAAGAATCAGCGCTTGTTGCGGATCGGGATGTTCAAGTCCTCAGGCTTGATCTCCCGCACCAGCTCTGGCACACCCCACGCAAACGCCGGGTCCACCTTGATCTTGAAGTGGTACATGCTCTGCATGGCTTGGTGGTCTTCCTTGCGGAAGGTCATCTTGCCTTTGGGCGTGTCGAAGCTCATGCCTTCCATGGTGCTGATGAGCTTTTCGGTGTTGGTGTCGCCGTTGGTTTTCTTCAGGGCAGTGACCACCGCCATGGCGGCGCTGAAGCCACCCGCGGTGAAGAAGTCCGGCGGTGTCTTGAACTGCTTGTAGTGCTCGGCCACCATGGCGTCGTTGACCGGGTTCTTCGGGATGCCAAAGTAGTAGTACAGCGCGCCCTCCATGCCGGGGAACTGCTTGTAGGCCACCATGGCCGGCAGGATGTTGCCGCCGGTGGCGAGCTTGATGCCGTAGCGTTTTTCGAGATCCAGTTCGGCAATCTTGGCAAACGGCGTCGGCGCGCCCGACCAGCCCACCGAGATGTACTTGGTGCCTGGCTGATCCTTGAGCTTGTCGACGATGCGCAGCAGCCCAGCGGTGAAGTCGGTCGTGCCCACGGGCAGGTATTCCTCGTGAACGATCTTGGCCTTCTTCATGAAGTCCTTGGTGGCCTTCACGCCGTCGCGACCAAACGCGTTGTCGTTGGCCAGCAAGGCGACCACGTTGCCCGGCTGGTCCAGCGCCACGGCGTTGGCGGCGGCATCCTGGCTGCTGTTGCGCCCGGTTCGGAAGATGTACTTGTTCCACTTGTCACCGGTGATCGAGTCGGCCACGGCGGGCTCGACCAGCAGGATCTTCTTGTATTCCTCGGCCACTGGCAGCATGGCCAGCGCCACGGGCGACGCGGTTGGGCCGATGGCCAGGTCAACCTTGTCGTCGGCGTAGGCCGCGGCCAGCAGGCTCTTGCCCACATCGGGCTTGCCCTGGTCGTCCTTTTCCAGCACCACGATCTTTTTGCCGGCCACCATCATGGTGCCGCCCGTGGCGTAGCTCAGGCCCATCATCAGACCGGCCTGGGTTTGTTTGGCGTAGGCCTCCAGCGGGCCGGTCTTGCTGTGGATGTGGGCGATGCGGATTTCGCCCTTGCTGGCCTGCGCCATGGCCATCGACGTGCCAAAAGAGGCGGTGCAGGCGAGTGCGATGACCGCCAGGCGGCGGGTGGGGTTTGTCATGTCTTGTCTCCTGGTTTTGGACGAATCACAGCCTTGGGCCGTGCTCTCACAATGCAGGCTTCGTGCCAGTTCGCAACGCTGTTGATTTCACTGGTATTTTTCAGCCCACACCGAAAGGTCGCCTGGTTTTCAGACGTTCCAAGCAGCGCGAATTGTCTGATATTCAGTCAGTCGTCTGAAATTCGGACACCAACCCCATGGTGGTAAGTCGGTCGTACAGGCTGGCGCGCGAGATGCCCAGCAACCGGGCGGCGGCCGTGCGATTGCCACCGGTGTGCACCAGCGCCTGGGCAATGGCCCGGTGTTCCAGTTCGGCGATCTGCTCGGGCAGCGGGCGCAAGGCATCGCCCACGGCAGCGCGCAGTGGGGCCCGCCCGGCAGCGGCCGGAGCCAGAGCCGGCAAACCGGCCTCCTGCAGCACCATGCCCACCTGGGCGCCCGAGATGTGGTGCGTGTCACTGCGCAACGCGAGCTGCTCCAGCACGTTGCGCAACTCGCGGATATTGCCGCGCCAGGGCTGCGCGGCCAGCAGGGCCTGCGCATCAGCGGTCAGCTCCAGCTGCGCGCCGCCGCCGCGCGCGGCGATGTCCTCGCACAGGGCTTCGATCAGCAACGCGATGTCGTCCTGGCGCTCGCGCAGCGGCGGCACACGGATCGGCAACACGTTGAGCCGGTAATAGAGGTCTTCGCGAAAACTGCCGTCGCGCACCATCTGCTGCAGGTCGCGCGAGGTGGCCGCGACCACACGGACGTCAAACGACACCAGCTTGTTCGAACCCAGCGGCTCGATCTCGCCCTCTTGCAAGGCGCGCAGGAGCTTCACTTGAACCGACATCGGCATGTCGCCCAACTCGTCGAGGAACAGCGTGCCGCCGTCGGCTATTCTGAACTTGCCGTCGCGGCCCTTTTTGTCGGCACCGGTGTAGGCCCCCGGCGCCACGCCAAAGAACTCGGCCTCCAGCAAGGTGTCGGGCACGGCCGCCATGTTGACGCTCACGAACGGACGGCCGGCGCGCGGCGACGCGGCGTGGATAGCATGCGCGAGCAATTCCTTGCCAGTACCGGTTTCGCCCAGCAGCAGCACCGGGCTGGACGACTGCGCCGCGCGCCGCGCCTGGCGCTTCACCTCGAGCGCAGCCGCGCTGCTGCCCACGAAGCTGGCAAAGGTGTACTTGGTGCGGCGCTGGCTGGCGAGTTCACGCCTAGCATCGCTCAGATCCTGCTCCAGCCGAGCGAATTTGGAAATGAGCGGTTGCAGCGTGGTTTCAGGATGGTCGAAAAGCACGATGCCCAGCACCCCGATGACCTCACCCGCATCGTCGCGCAAGGGAATGCGGCTGACCACGAAGGTGCCGGCCCTGTTGGTCAGCAGATCGATAAGGATGGGCTTACCGGTGGCGAGCACCTGGTGCATCTGCGTGTTCTGGACCACGCTGGAAACCAGGTGGCCGACGAAGTCCACTTCGCGCTCAAAGCCCAGCGCCGGCAGGAAGCGGCGGTACTGGTCATTGATCCAGACCACCCTGGCGTCGCGATCCACCAACATCATGCCTTCGCTGGCATTGGCAAACAGGTCAAACATTGACCTTGCTGCGAGTTCGAGAATGCTTTGCGCGTCGCGTGGCAGGCGGTCATCCAGGGTCATGAAGGCATGTTAACCGCGCTCAGCAAGGGCGCGCCTGCGCCAGGCCAACAGGCGGGGCGTCACCAGCACAAGCGCCACGATGGTCAGCAGCACGGCGGACATCGGGCGCTCAAAGAATACGGTGAAACTGCCTTCACCAATCGACACCGCATTGCGCAGGTGGGCCTCGGCGTAGGGGCCCAGGATCAGGCCCACGATGGCTGGGGCCATCGGGAAGTCGTAGCGGCGCATGCACACGCCAACGATACCCAGGCCGAGCATCAGGTACAGGTCGAAGGCGCTCTGGCGCATGCCGTAAACCCCCACAGTGGCAAAAATCAGGATGCCGGCGTAAAGCGGCGCGCGCGGAATCTGCAGCAGCTTGACCCACAGGCCCACCAGCGGCAGGTTCAGCACCAGCAGCATGATGTTGCCGATGTAGAGCGAGGCGATCAGCGCCCAGACCAGGCCAGACGAGTTTTCAAACAGCTGCGGGCCCGGCTGAATGCCGTAGTTCTGGAACGCGTTGAGCAGGATCGCGGTGGTCACCGAGGTGGGAATGCCCAGCGTCAGCAGCGGGATCAGCGTGGCGGTGATGGCTGCGTTGTTGGCGGCTTCGGGACCAGCCACTCCCTCGATGGCGCCGGTGGTGCCAAATTCCTTCTTGTGCTCGGGGTCGGCCAGCTTGCGCTCGGTGGCGTAGCTCAGGAAGGTCGGGATCTCGGAGCCACCCGCTGGAATCGTGCCGAACGGAAAACCGATGAACGTGGCGCGCAGCCAAGCCGGCCAGGAGCGGCGCCATTCCAGCCGGGTCATGTGGACGCGGGTCATTTTGTTGAGGCTGCTGACCACCCGGCCTTCGTAGAGCGCGTTGTAAAGCGTTTCGCCGATGGCAAACAGGCCCACGGCCACCAGCACCACCTCAATCCCGTCCATGAACTCCAGCACACCGCCGGTGTAGCGGACCTGGCCGGTGATCTGGTCAATGCCCACCAGGCCCATGCCCAGACCGAGAAACAGCGAGGTCATGCCGCGCAAGGTGCTGCCGCCGAGCACGGCGCTGACGGTGGTGAACGCCAGCAGCATCAGGCAGAAGTATTCGGGTGGGCCGAGCAACACGGCGTATTCGGCCACGATCGGGGCAAACAGCGTCACCAGCACGGTGGCAATCGTGCCGGCCACAAAAGAGCCAATGGCCGCAGTGGCCAGCGCAGCGCCGGCGCGCCCGCTCTTGGCCATTTTGAAGCCCTCCAGCGCAGTCACCATGGAGCCGGTTTCTCCCGGGGTGTTCAGCAGAATGGAGGTGGTCGAGCCACCGTACATGGCGCCGTAGTAAATGCCCGCAAAAAAGATCATCGAGGCGGTGGGTTCGACCTGTCCGGTGATTGGCAGCAACATGGCCACGGTCACGGCAGGGCCCAGGCCGGGCAGCACGCCGATGGCCGTGCCCAGCGCGCAACCAGCCAGCGCCCACAGCAGGTTGGCGGGGGACAGGGCGGTGGCAAAGCCCCCCATCAGGAGGTTGAGTGTGTCCATCATCTCGGCGTGTCTTTCAGAGCCAGCCGGTCTGCGTCAAACCGGGCAGGTTGACGGCCAAAAACTTGGTGAACAACCAGAACACAGGCGCCGAAATGCACAGCCCGATGACCACATCGCGCAGCACCGTTTTCAGGTTTCCGCCCCCCTTGCCCTCGCTGAGCCGCAGGCCGCGCACCGCGAGCACGAAGCACAGGGCGCAACTCAGAATGAAGCCGATCGTCTCGATCAGGGCCGCGTTGGCGGCCACGCCGCCCGCCACCCAGGCCATCGCCATCCAGTCGCCGCGCAGTGCGCCCGTAGGCGGGGCCATGTTTTTAAATCCGCCCGACATGGCCTGACGGGTCAGCATGAGGCCACAGACGCCCAAAGCCAGCGCCACGACCCAGGGCAGAAAATCGGCACCCACACCGGCATAGCCAGCATCCGACGGCAACTGGGCCGCCCCCACGGCCATCACCACCGCCACGCCCAGCACGCCCAGCCCGAGCGCCGCCTGGCCCAGGCGCTGCCCCTTGGTCCGCAGCAGCGGCCGCTCCTCGTCAACCGGTGACTGATTCATGCCGAACTCCAAAAAAGACGAAAAAAAGGGCCGTAACCGTGAGGTCGCGGCCCACAGAGAACCCCCTCGCGGCCCGTCAGACCATGCCAGCGCGCACCATGGTGGCACGCAGGGCGGAGAAATCCCGGTCCACAAACTCGTCGAACGCTTTGCTGGTGAGCAGCGCCGACGTCCAGTTGTTCTTGGCGAGCGCGGCCTGCCAGGCCTTGCTTTGCGTGGCCTTCACGACCCGCTGCGTGAGCGCATCGCGCTGCGCTGGCGTGATACCCGCCGCGCCGAACACGCCGCGCCAGTTACCGATTTCCACGTTGATGCCCTGCTCCTTGAGCGTGGGCACGGTGTCGATGCCCTTGACGCGCTGGCCCGAGGTGATGGCGATCGCGCGCATCTTGCCGCTCTCGATGTAGGGCTGGAACTCGCTGTAGCCGCTGCCGCCGATGGTGACGTTGCCGCCCAGGATGGCTGCCACCGCTTCACCGCCGCCCCGGAACGGCACGTAGTTGATCCGGGCGGCCGGCACGCCCACAGCCTGCGCAATCTGCGCAGCAGCGATGTGCTCGGTGGAACCACGCGATCCGCCGCCCCATTTGACGCTGCCCGGGTCCTTCTTGAGTTGCTCCACCACATCCTGCATGGTCTTGAGCGGCGAGCTGGCTGGCAGCACGAACACGTTGTACTCGGTCGTCAGACGGGCGATCGGCGTCAACTGGGTGATGGACACCGGCGGCTTGCCGGTGATGATGCCGCCCAGCATCACCGCGCCCATGACCATCAGCGCATCTGGATCGCCCTTGGTGCTGCTGAAAAACTGAGCCAGACCAATGGCGCCCGCAGCACCACCTTTGTTTTCGAAATTCACGGAACCGGCCACGCCAGCTTCGCGCAGGGCTTCACCCAGCGCGCGGCCGGTGCCGTCCCAGCCACCGCCCGGGTTCGCGGGGATCATCATCTTGATGTTGCCGCTGGCCCAGGCCGCCTTGGGCAAGACGCCGACCGAGGCCAGGGCCGCCAGGGATTTGAGGAAGGTATCGCGACGCATGGTTTGTCTCCTTGTGTTGGGGTCTGCAGGTCGCATGATGCGGCCAGCCGCTGTCATTCGGCTGTCCTGGGGCTACGGACAAACCCTAGAAATCCTGTGAAGCTCAGCGGGTTTGCGCGGGGGAAAAGCGCTCACATGCTGCGGATAATGAATGCCCCATGAGACTGCTGCTCATCGAAGACAACGCCGCGATGCAGACCACCCTGCGGCGCAGCTTCGAGCGGCGCGGTGTGCAGGTGCTCAGCTGCGAAGACGGCGCCCGCGCCCTGGCCTTGTGGCAGGCCAGTCTGCCCGACGCGGTGCTGCTCGACCTGAGCCTGCCGGGCATCGATGGCCTGCAGGTGCTGAGCCAGGCGCGTGCTGCCGGCCTGGAAACCCCGGTGATCATCCTGACCGCGCGCGGCACGGTGGGCGATCGCATCCTGGGCCTGAACACGGGCGCCGACGACTACCTGCCCAAGCCATTCGACCTCGACGAACTCGAAGCGCGGCTGCGCGCCCTGGTGCGCCGCACGGGCAACGCCGAGCACGCGGCGGGCACCGCAGGACGCGGGCCGGTGTGGTGCGGCATGCACGTGGAAAAAGACAGCGGCGCGGTTTACTTCGCTGGCCAGCCCATGGAGCTGGCACCGCGCGAGCTCTCTTTGCTGCAGGCGCTGCTGGGCAAACCTGGGCACGCGATCGCCAAGGAACGCCTGTTCGAGCTGGTGTTTCCGGGCGAGAGCCACGTGCAACCCGAAGCCATCGAAGTGGTGGCCTACCGGCTGCGCAAGAAAATCGCCCACACCGGCGCGCAGCTGGTCACGCTGCGCGGCCTGGGGTATCTGCTCAAGGCCGAAGCCTGATGCCTGTGGCTGCTTCCACGCCAGCGAGGGTCGGAAGGCCAGGCGCGCTTTCGCTGCGTCGCACGTTGTTGCTTGGCATCCTAATGCCGGTGTTCGCCTTTCTGCTGATCAACACGGTGGTGCTGTATCGCCAGGCGCTCGCTGCCGCCGACACCGCCTACGACCGCACCCTACTGGCCACCGCCAAGTCGCTTGGGGAACAGCTGCGCGTCACCGGCTCTGGGAGCAGACTGCGGGTGGAATCCACCGTGCTCTATTCGGCCCTGGAAGCCTTCGAGGCCGACAACCGCAGCCGCATCTTTTACCGGGTGAGTGGCCTGCGAGGCGAACTGGTCTCGGGCTTCGCCGACATGCCACCCTGGCGCAGCGACATACCGCAGGAAAATCTTTATGCAGCGCTGGTAAATTTTTACGACGACGAATACCAGGGTGTTCCGGTGCGCATGGCGGTGCTGCTGCAGCCGGTGTCTGGCGTGTACGAACAGGGCATGGCCACCATCCAGGTGGCTGAGACGCTGGAGCTGCGCGAGACGCTGGCGCGCCAGATCCTGATCGACACGCTGTGGCGCCAGGCCGCGCTGGTGCTGGTAATCGCGTTGGTGGTGGTGTTCGTGGTGCAGCGCGCCACCCAGCCGGTGCGCGCGCTCAGCCAGGCGCTGGGCATGCGCAGCGAGAACGATCTGTCGTCGCTGCCCACCGAAGGTGCGCCACGCGAACTGCTGCCGCTGCTGGACGCCACCAACCAGCACATGCTGCGCCTGTCACACCTGTTGGATCACCAGAAACGCTTTGTGCGTGACACCTCGCACCAGCTGCGCACGCCGCTCGCGGTGCTGAAAACGCAGGTGCAGTCGGCCCAGCGCGGCGATGTGGAGCCACGTCAGGCAATCGACGAAATCGGCCACACGGTGGAGCGCGCCACCGAGCTGGCCAATCAGATGCTCGCGCTGGCCAAGGTGGAGCAGCTGCGCCAGGAGAAAGACGCGCCGGTGCACGACTGGTCGGCGGTGGTGCGGCTGGTGGCGCTCGACCTGTCAGCGTTGATCGCCGAGCGCTCGCTTGACTTCTCCATCACCACCCAGCCAGCCCCCGTGCGCGCCCACGAATGGGCGCTGCGCGAGCTCAGCCGCAACCTGCTGCACAACGCCATCAAGAACACGCCTGCGGCCTCCTCACTCACCGTGACGCTGGTGGCAGACGCCAGTACCGCCGCACTCACCATCAGCGACGAAGGACCTGGCATTTCGGCCGCGCTGCGCGAGCGCCTGTTTCAGCCCTTCGCCACCGAACAGGCCTAGCGATTTGCCGAGAAATCGTGCAGTCGCTGGGTGGCGCCATCGACCTCGACAACCGCACACCCTTCGGCAAGGTGCAGGGGCTGGACGCCACCGTGCGCCTGCCACTGGCACAACCCGAACCAGACGCATGAAACCAGACGCTCAAGAATCCGCTTCGGTGAAAGTCCGGCTCGACAAATGGCTCTGGGCCGCCCGCTTCTACAAAACCAGGGGCCTGAGTAGCGAAGAGATCGAGAAGGGTCGCGTCAGGCTCAACGGCCAGCCGGTCAAGCCTTCCAAGGACGTCAAAGCCGGCGACACCGTGGAGCTGCGTATCGGCCACGAAGTGCGCACCGTGATCGTGCAGGCCTTGAGCGGCGTGCGGGCGTCGGTGCCCGTGGCGTCCCTGCTGTTTGAGGAAACAAACGCCTCGCTGACGCAACGCGCCGCTAATGCCGAGATGCGGCGTCTGGCCCCCGAGCCCGCGCACAGCCTGGCCCAGGGCCGCCCCACCAAACGCGATCGCCGCGATCTGCAGAAAACGCGCGAACCCGGCGCCTGGAACGACCGCTGGAGCGCCTCGCTCAACGAAGACTGACAGCCCGCCGCCTCAGCGCGCCGTTCGGCGCAGACCAAGCCACATCACCGCCGCCACCACCACCAGACCACCAACCACCTGCACCGGCGCGATGGTCTGGCCCAGCAACAGCCACGCCAGCACCAGCGCAAAAATCGGCTCTACATTCATGATGGCTGAGTTGCCCACCACACCCAGCCGAGGCAACACGGTGAACATGATGGTGAACGCAACGCCGTACAACACCGTCAGACCCATCAAACCCGCCCAGCCTGGCGGCGCCTGCGGCAGATGCAGCCCACCCTGCGTGAATACCCCCAGCAACGCCAGCACCGCCACGGTGGACAAGGTGGTGAAGGTGCGCCAGCGCCCGTCGATGTCGGCCGCCTCGTGCTCTGTCAGCACCAGTGCCAGGCCGAAGGTGGCCGCTGCCGCCAGCGCAAAAGCCACCCCCACCCCGATCTGCGCCCAGTGCACCGAGGCTCCGAGCCCCGACGCAGCACCCGACACATCCAGCGCCAGCGCCAGCCCGATCAGGATCACCGGCATGGCGCGCAGCAACTGCGGCTCGGGCCGATGCCGGTACAACACCCGCGCCCACAGCGCCGTCCACAGCGGGTAAGTGTTGAACGCCAGCAGGGCCAGCGCCACCGGCAAGCGCGCCACCGACGAATACAGGCACAGGCTTTGCACCGCCACCAGAACCCCAATGGCCGGCAATGCCTTTCGGTGGCGCGGCCCGAGGCGCAACGGCACCCGGTACAGGCGCAGCAACAGGCCCACGACCAACACGGTGGCCCCACTGCGAAACGCCACCGCAGTCGCCACGTCCACCCCATGATCAAAGGCCAGCCGCGCAGCCACATGATTGGCGCCCATCATGAGCGCGATCAGCAGCAGCGTGGCGAACGCGGCCCCAGTGAGCGGCGCGGCGGTGTGTGATGGCGAGGACATCACACGATTGTCCACAGCGCCGGCCCGCCATCGGTCGCGCCCGAGGCAGGCGAGCGGCAGACAAAAGACGCGTGGCGGATTCAAGTCAAGCGGGCGCCAGCGCGGGCCGTATGCGCAGCGGCGCGGCCTTCAGCAACTGGCGGGCCTGCCATTCGTCATGGGCGGCCTGTTGCACCAGCCACAGGCGGGCCGCGCCGCCGTTGTCCACCCCCAGCCATGCCTCAAGGCGCAAGGCCAGCGCCGGGGATATGGCCGCGTGCCCATTCAGCACGCGGGACAAGGCCACACGGGACACGCCCAACTGTTCAGCGGCTTGGGTCACGTTCAACCCCAGCGCGGGCAACACGTCATCACGCAAGGTCAGGCCGGGGGGTGGGGGGTTCTTCATCATGGCGGGCGCTCCGGTGGTGGCGTTTCTGTCAGTGGTAATCGAGGTAATCCAGCAGCACCGCGTCGGTGCCTTCAAACGTGAAGGTCATTCGCCAGTTCCCATTCACGGAAACAGCCCAATGGTTTGCCAGGCTGCCATGCAGCGGGTGAAGCCCCCAGCCGGGCAAGTTCATATCGCTGGGCACTTGGGCCGCATCTAGACGCGCCAGCAGCCGGGCAAGCTTGGCCGCATGGGCGGCTTGAATACCTGCCTTGGTGCCCCGCTCGAAATAGGCTTGCAAGCCCTTGTGCCGAAATGACTTAATCACGGTTTGAAGTGTATAGCGTTGCGTTACAGCATGCAATCATTCAGCATGAATTTAAGGGCAACGCAGCCACCACAGCCCCGGAATGCTGGGCACCAGGGGAAGCCCCTTCGCGCCGCTTTCCGGCAAAGCGCATGGCGGGCCGCAAGGGTGCGGGGCAGGTAGCAGGCCAGGGGAAGGGAATGAATGGGTTTGTGAATGACAGGGGGCCAGCAGGACCGTGAGGGCATGGCCTGCAGCCAGCAGCGCACCCGGCCCGCGATGGCACAGCACGCCACCACAGCGGGCCAGCAGA
>JAIFNE010000211.1 GCA_020047875.1 Hydrogenophaga sp. | reverse complement strand
CGCGCCCTGGCTTCGGCCACCGCTTTGGCCAGCTCTTCCCCGTTCTTGTAATGCGGCACGCGCAGCACCATGCGCTTGGCGCGCTGCACAAAGCTGTTGTTGCCCTTGACTTCCTCGTTCCAGTATTTTTCAGCCAGCGCGAGGTTGGCTTTTTGATCCAGCTCGAAGCCGTCTTTGCTGCCCTGGCCGCCAAAAATGTAGAGCTTGCCGTCGATCAGCTTCCAGCTGTCGGCATTGCCACCCCACGGAATGCCGTAGACCAGGCCGTTGGCGCAATAGCCGCCGTATTGCGGCAGGTATCGCGCAGGGGCTTGGTCAAACGCAGCCTTGTGTTGGGCGCTGGCGAAATAAAAACTCACACCCTCGTGGCTGCTTTTGAATGCAGGGTTGCCCTGCACAAAGGCGTTTTGGGTGAAGTAGGCCACCACGTCGGCGCCCTTGAGCATGACGCTTGCATCGGGTGGCATCTCAACCGCGTTGACCGGTTTGAGCGCAGACGATGGGTTTTGGGCCAACATCGCGCTGCAGCCAGCGAGCGACAGCAAGCCGAGCGAAAGCGCGATGACCGCGAGCGGGCGTTGCAGATGGGTGAAAGCAAAGATCTTCATGGGGATGTATCGGGGTTGGACAAAATGGGCAGTGGTTGGGGCAATTCGGCAGGTGTCGTGATCGCGGTCAGAGCCGACGGGGCAAGCGCAGGTTCCCGGTAAGGCGCGGGCCAGCCGAGCCGCTCGCTCGCCAGCTTGCAGCGTCGATGCAGGTCGGTCTGGTCGCGTCCGCTCAGGTGCAAGATGCCGTAGCGGTAACTGCCCAGCCATTTGAAGTCGCGTGCCATGGAGCCGCGCGGCTTGGGGTAGGCAAACAACAGCGCGTCTGGAAAGGCCAGGGCCAGGGCCTGCTGGCGCTGCGCATCGGGCATGGTCACGGGCTGTTGCGCGTCGAACACGCGGTAGACGAAGCTGGCGGCGACAGCCGCCGTGGGCGCAGTACGCGGCACACTGGCGGGGTCTTGTCCGTGGGCCAGCGCCAGCGACACGGCGTGCAAGTCCAGCCCCTGAGTTCGCAGGTAGAGGTCTGAAAACTGTGCCGCCATGCGCGGGTTGAACTCGATCACAGTGAGCCGGTCGGTGGCGGCATCAAAGAAGAATTCCATGTTGAACAGGCCATGGGTAAAACCCACCGCTTGCAGAAAGCGGCGTGCCACGTCGAGCGCGCGGGCCTGTACGCTGGCCGGCAGTTTGCTGGGCAGTTCAAATCGCATGAAGGCCTGGGTGTCGGGGTACATCACCGCGTCCACCACGCCAATGGCGTGCACATCGCCACCAAAAACATAGCCGTCCAGGTTGAACTGATCGGCTTGTACCGGCGCCTCCAGCAGCATGCGGTGGGCGCTGGGCAGCCCCGGGCCCAGGCGCTGCTGCGCCATGCGTTCAAACGGCTCAACCAAACGGCGAATCACCCACAGTTCCCAGGCACCAAAGCGGGTGTGGCGGTGCAGCTCGGCATGGGTGTGCACGGTGCGAGTCAGCACCGAAAACGCCGCCTTCACCGGTTTGACGAATCGCGGATAGCCAATGCCGCTGGGGATGGGTGCGCCGTATTCGGCGTCCAGCAATGCAAAGTCGAGGTTGGCCTCAGGCGCCACGCGCTGCAGCACCTGGCGCGCATGCAGCTTGTGCTGGCAGGCCAGTACGGCAGCCACGGGTGTGCCGGGCCAGCCCATGCGCTCGGCCAGCACGGCGGCGGCCAGAGCGCCAAATTGTTCGTGGTTGGATGTCACCGCCGTCCAGCCCTTGGCCTTGGCCTGGCGGGCCAGGCGGCGCACGAAACGCTCCATGTCAAACCAGGCCAGGCGCGCGTTGCTGGGAAACGAAAAAAGGTCAAAACCCGCCTCGTCAAACGCCATGCCCTGCGCGGCGCCAGCGCGTTGGTGGCCGACGGCGTCCCAGTCGTAATTGAAGAGCAGCAGTGTGCGGGGGCTGGAGGGCATGCGGTCAGTGTGGCGGAAGGAATACACCAGGGGGTAGTTTAGGTCAGGGTGAAACAGTCACCCCGCAGGCAAACACCACGACCCTCGGGTGCGTCATCGTGTGTGTGTGTGTGTGTGTGTGTGTGTGTCGCATCACTGGGGCATTTCTTCCACGCTGGCCTTGCGGTCTTTCACTGGGCGCCAGGCGAAGCAAATGGCCGTCGCGGTCGTTTCACCTCGCGGTCACTGCTTTGGGGCGCCCTTTCAGGCACGCCCGAATTCCTCTCTGCGTCCGAGCGCCAGCCGCGCCAGGTAGAAAAACTTGAGATCGCCTCCCCGGCTGATTGCCTTGCCAGGCTTTGCCGTTAACTTCGCTGGTGGCCGACGCCATGCCTGGGGAGCGGTTGACGGCGTCCATCGGTTCCAGGCGTGTGCCATGCTGGGCTTCTCGGTGAGGCTCTGGCCAATGGAGTTTCCTCCGCTGTTCTGTCGCGGGTGTTGATGGGCCAGGCGTCGGAGCCCAGGGCGGCACCCTGACAGCTCAATCGGGCCTGCGGCGCATTCACCCACTGGGTGAACTGGCTCGTGGGCACAATGCTCAGTCTCCACAAGCATCTCCAGCGGATAGAGCGTGGTCAACTGCCTTTTCTAGGATCATTGACAACACTTGCCCAAAGTCGTTGGAGTAAGGTGCGAAGCCGCAGGCACCGCGAACCATGCGCCATGGCCCTGCAACAACGCCATGTTGGTTCCGCGAAAGTCCCGATTGAATGTGTTCGGCGCCGTTGCCCTTTGGGCTGCGCCTTTTTTCTTTTCTGTCCTTGTGATTGCCCCCAACTTTCCGAAAGCGCGCACCGAGCTGCGCGCCATCGCCCTCATCGCCTTTCCCGTCATCGTCGCCCAGCTGCTGCAGATGGGCATGGGCGTGGCCGACACCGTGATGGCCGGGCGCATCAGCCCGCTCGCGCTGGCCGCGGTGGCGATGGGTTCGGCCATGTGGTTCTTCACCTTCATCGCCGGCCTGGGCCTGATGCTGGCACTCACGCCGATCATGGCCCACCACGTGGGCGCTGGCCGCCACCACCTGATTGGTGCCGAATGGCGCCAGGGGCTGTGGCTGGCGCTGGCGCTGTCGGTGGTGCAGATGGCCACGCTGGGGGCGCTGGCAGCGCTCATGCCCTACCTGGGCATCGCGCCCGAGATCGTGAGCGAGACGCGCAGCTACCTGCTGTGGGTGGGCTGGAGCCTGCCGTTCACCTGCCTGTATCTGGTGCCGCGCTTTCTCAACGAGTCGATGGGCCACACCATGCCCATGCTGTGGACGCAGCTGCTCATGCTGCCGCTCAACGTGCTGGGCAACTACGTCTTCATGTACGGCCACTTCGGCTGGCCCGCCATGGGCGGTGCGGGCGCCGCCCTGTCCACCGGCATCGCCCAGACCCTGGGTTGTTTCGCGCTGTTCGCCTACACCCTGCGCGCCAGGCGCTACGCAGCCCACCGGCTGCGCCAGACCTGGACCCGGCCCGACTGGGCGCACATCGCCCGCATCGTTCGCCTGGGCCTGCCGATTTCGGTTGGCATGGCGATGGAGTCGGGCATGTTCACCGCCACCGCGCTGCTGATGGGCCGCTTCGGTGTGGACGCGGTGGCCGGCCACCAGATCGCGATCAACATCGCCTCCATCGCTTTCATGGTGCCCATGGGCATTTCGATCGCGCTCACCGTGCGCGTGGGCCAGGCGCTGGGCGCGGGCGATCCGCTGGCCGCGCGCTACCGCGGCCGGCTCGGCATTGCGCTGTGCACCAGCTTCATGGCCGTGTCGGCTGGTGTGCTGTGGGGCGCCAACGAATTCCTGGCCGGCCTCTACACGCCGAATGCGCAGGTGATCGCGGTGGCCGCGCAGTTCCTGGTGTTTGCCGCCGTGTTTCAGCTGGTTGACGGCCTGCAGGTGGGCGCCATGGGCGTGCTGCGCGGCTACAAAGACACCAAGATTCCGATGCTCATCACCGTGTTCTGCTACTGGGGGATCGCCATGGGCCTGAGCCTGGTCCTGGGTGTGTTCGGTCCCCTGGGCCCGGTGGGTCTGTGGGTGGGGCTGGTGGGCGGGCTGGCGGTGGCGGCGGTGGTGCTCACCGGGCGCTTCTGGCGCCTGACGCGGCATGTAGAGGGGTTGGCCACGGTCACGGGCGGCAGCATCGCGCCCAACACGGCCCGCGCCGACCGCTGACGCTGCCTCAGCGCCACGCCCCCGGCGCCAGGCCGTCCAGCGCGTAAGGCCCGATCGCTGCGCGGATCAGCCGCAGCGTGGGGTGGCCCACCGCGGCGGTCATGCGCCGCACCTGCCGGTTGCGCCCCTCGGCAATCACCAGCTCCAGCCAGTGGGTGGGGATGTGCTGGCGAAAGCGCACCGGCGGGTTGCGCGGCCACAGCGCGGCGGGCTCGGGCATGCTGCGCGCGCGAGCGGGCCGGGTGGGCCCATCGTTGAGCTGCACGCCAGCGCGCAGGCGGCTCAGCGCCGCTTCATCGGGCACACCCTCCACCTGTACCCAATAGGTCTTCTCCATCTTGTGGCGCGGGTCGCTGATGCGGGCCTGCAAAGCCCCATCGCTGGTGAGCAGCAGCAGGCCCTCGCTGTCCGCGTCCAGCCGCCCCGCCACATAAACGCCCGGCACATCTATGAAGTCTTTCAGCCCGCGCCAACGGCCCTCGGGGGTGAACTGGCTCACCACGCCGTAGGGCTTGTTGAAGCAAATCAGGCGGGGCGCGGCGGTGGTGGCCATGGCATCAGCGTAGCAGCACGCCGGAAGTCCTCCAGGGTGGACACACGGGCGTCACGCATGCAGCGGTGCAAGGCGAGCCTGTGTATGCAAAATCCCAAACAGCTGTCCCCAATGGTCCCGAGGCTACCGGCTAGATGGGCTTGATTCCTGCCACCTCAGTAGACGAATACGCTACCGCGTTGGCCCGTTGATTGGGAGTGGCAGACAACCACCTGCCGCTTGCATTGCGCAATCTGAAGCGCTTCTCCAACCGCAATTTAAATTTTATGGGTTGACAGCAGAAGCGCTTGGGAAGAGCGATCTTCTGGCGGTGACAGACAGGCACTTCCCGCCACCATTGCTGTGTTGTCTGCAATGAAAGACCGTCGATGACACTGGCCGATCGGTTGGACGCGATCAGCCAGCGTTGGGCTCAATTCACCTTCAGCAAGCGCCAGTCAATGCGGTTATCAGCGCGATGCGGCACTTCCACACGGGTTTTGGCGGCCCACGGGATCACTTGGTTGTACAGGGGAATGTGGGAGATTTCCTGGTGATCCTGCAACAAGGCCTTCTCGATCAACTGGTTCCGGGTTTTGGGATCGGTTTCTTTCTTGATGCGCTCAATGAGCCCGTCCTGCTGCGGGTTGGAGTAGCGACCGAGGTTGAAGTTGCCATCGCCGCCAGCGCCCGGTGAGCGGATCAGCGACTGCAGTGAATACAAGGCGTCGAAGGTGGGCACACCCCAGCCGAGCAAATAGATGCTGGCCTCATTGCGCTGGATCATGGGGAAGTAGGTGGCAAATGGCAGCGAACGCAGCTTGGCCTTCACGCCCACCTTGGCCCATTGCACGGTGATGGCCTGGCACAGCTGTTCGTCGTTGATGTAGCGCCCGGCACTGCAGGCAAAGTCCACTTCGAAGCCCTGCGGATAGCCAGCCTCGGCCAGCAGCCTTTGCGCAGCCGCCGGGTCGTAGGGCCACCGGGCGTCGGCCTTGGGGGTCCAGCCGTTGACCTGGCGCGCAATGATCGCACCCGTGGGCTGGGCCAGACCACGCAACACCACACGCTGAATGGTTGTGATGTCGATGGCCTGGTAAAGCGCCTTGCGCACGCGCACATCTTTCAGCGGGTTTTGTCCCTTGATGTTCGAGCCCGGCAGCTCGGTACGGAACTGGTCGAGTCCCAAGAAGATGGTGCGGTTCTCCGCCCCTTCAAGCACCTTGAGTCCGGCGGTCTGGCGCACGCGGGCCAAATCCTGGAGGCTAGGGTCTATCACGAAGTCCACCGCGCCTGACAGCAGGGCAGCGGTGCGCGTGGCATCGGCCCGGATCGGCGTGTAAACGATTTCGGTCACGTTGGTCGGGAATTTGCCCTTGCCCCACCAGTTGGGGTTGGCAACCAAAACCAAACGCTGGTCAGGGGCCCAAGACTTGAGCATGAATGGGCCAGTGCCCAGCGCATTGCGGTGGGAAAAAGGCTCATCTTTGGACTTGATGTCCTTGGGGTCCACCGAGTTGTTCTTTTCCGCCCAGGCCTTGCTAAGCATTCGCAGCTCAGTAAGTTGGTTCAGCAGCACCGGATTGGGCAGGTCTGAAAAGATGTCGAGGGTTTGAGGGTCGACCTTTTCCACCCGGTCGATGCCTTGCGCATAGACCGCGAAGTTGGATGTTTTGGCTTTGGCCCGCTCCAGCGAAAACTTGGCGTCGTCGGCGGTGAAGGGGGTGCCATCGCTGAAAGTCACGCCCTCGCGCAGGGTCAGGCGCAGATGCGTCGGGCTGATGCGCTTCCACTCTGTGGCCAGAGACGCCTCGAGGGTGAACGTCTTGCTGTTGTATTCAATCAGCGTGTCGTACACCGCAGCGTGCAGGGTATTGTTGACGCCAACGTTCTGCGCGTGCACATCCCAGGAAGAAAGATCGGTTGATCGTGACCAGGTGAATGTGTTGGCCTGAGCGACCGTGACACTTCCCGCAAGCAATCCCAGGCTGACAATCAAGGCGTTGAAGCGATTCATAGAAATTCCAAAAAAACAGACGTGCGATTCTTCCATGGGGTGCTGTGAGCTGCAACGACTTTCTGGTTGCATAGACGGAGGCCGTCTGAGGCCAGGCCGTTTTTGACCCAGTTGGCCGGGTCCATCCCTTGCATGGGTTGATCGCGATGGTTACCAGAAGCCCCCGATTTCGTGCGCCGAGAACTTTTGGACGGACAGAAGGGTTCTGCGCAAACGCGCTCACGCGGCGGCAGGGCTCACCCAAACCGCTGCCAGCCCCATCCAACGCGCATCGCGATGGTGATGGCGCACAACGCCGCGAATCCGTAGGCGATCTGTGGGAACCACTGCGGCCAGAGGCACATGGCGGCGAAGGCGATCAGGGTTTCGGTGGCTTCGGTCAGGCCGCCCAAGAAGTAGAAACTTTTGTCGGGAAACGCGGTGGACGGCACCTGGTGTTTTGCGGCGATGACCGCAAACGCCAAAAAACTGCTGCCGGTGCCAATGAAGGCAGCGAGCAGCACCGCAGCGGGCAGCGCGTTGTGCGCAGGATCGGCGATGGCGAAGGCCAGCGGGATGGCGGCGTAAAACAGGAAATCGAGCGTGATGTCCAGAAACCCGCCGCGGTCGGTGGGCTGGGTGGCGCGGGCCACGGCGCCGTCGAGCCCATCCAGCAGGCGCGAGAGCAGCAGCAGCGCCAGGCCCGGCAGGGGGTGCCCAAAGGCAATGCTCGCGGCGGCCGCCATGCCGATCACAAAGCCGGTGACGGTGACGGCATCCGCGCCCACACCCCGGCGCACCAGCCCGCGTGCCGCGCGGTTGAGCACGGGCTTGATGGCGGTCTGGATGGCGCGATCAAGCATGGCTGGGCAGCGCCAGCACCAGCGCGGGGTCGGCGATGTCGGCGGCGTCGTGGGTGACGAGCACGGCGGGGATGTTTTGGGCGCGGATGTGATCGAACACAAAAGCGCGGAACTGGTCGCGCAGTGCGGCGTCGAGCTTGGAAAACGGCTCATCCAGCAGCAGCGCGCGGGGTTTCGCGAGCAGCGCGCGCATCAGGGCCACGCGGGCGCGCTGCCCGCCGGAGAGCGTGGCCGGATCGCGCTCGCCGTAGCCAGCCAGTTCGGCGTCAGCCAGCGCCTGCTGCACCGCGGCTTGGCGCTGCGCGCGCGGGCCGGGCGGCACGGCGAACAGCAGGTTTTCGGCCACCGTCATGTGGGCAAACAGCAGCGGGTCCTGGAACAGCAGGCCGACGCCGCGCCGGGCGGTGGGCAGCGCGGTGAGATCGGTGCCGTTGAGTGTGACCGAGCCCTCGAATCGCAAGGCTTGCGCGCCTTCGGCCACGCTGTGCAGCGTGCCGGCGATGGCGGCGAGCACCGAGCTTTTGCCGCTGCCGCTGGCGCCCATGAGCGTGAGGATTTGCCCGCTCGCCACCTCAAAGCGCAGCCCTTGCAGCAGCACGCGCTGCGCGCTGCCGATGTGCCGAATGTGTACCTGCAGATTCATGGCGCCATTGTCCTAAAGCGGCGAGGCCGGCCGACCCAGGCCGCCAGGCCAAAGGCCAGCGCGGGCAGCAGAAACTGCAGCCCGGCGTAGGCGCTGGTGAGCGAGCGCTGCGCGCCCGA
>JAIFNE010000097.1 GCA_020047875.1 Hydrogenophaga sp. | reverse complement strand
GCCAACCAGTACGTGTCCACCGGCTGGGGCGCCTATGTGCAAAACGTCATGCAACTCAGCCCCACCTGGAAGCTCGTGGGCGGCTTGCGCTACGACAACCTCACGGGCGATTACGAAACCTTCACCCTGCCAAACAACGCCCCGGGTCCAGTCACAGTCACCCCCTACCGCATGAACGTGTCCGAAACCAGCCAGCGCCTGGGCGCACTCTGGCAGCCCAATGCCCTGCAGTCATTCCACGCCTCGGCGGGCACCTCGTTCAACACCTCCGGCGATGCGTATTCGCTGGGGGCCAGCAACGTGGACACGCCGCCAGAGGAAAGCATCAACCTGGAAATTGGCGCCAAGCTGGATTCGGCCGACAAGCGCTTCTCCACCCGCTTGGCGCTGTTCCGCTCGACCAAGCTCAACGAGCGCAACACCGACCCCGACCTGCCGGTGGTCACGCTCTCGGGCAAGCGCCATGTGGCCGGCTTCGAAGCCGACGTGGCCGGGCGGCTTTCATCCACCTGGGAAATCTACGGCTCCTACATGTGGATTCCGGTCGCCAAGGTGGACACGGCTGCGCCTTGCCCGGCAACGGGCGGTTGCACGCAGGGCGCACCGGGTGAACGCGTGGGCGATCGCCCTACGCTGACCCCCGAGCACAGCGGCACCGTGTGGAGCACCTGGCAATTCACACCCAGCCTGCGCATGGGCGCCGGCCTGAACTTCCGCGGCAAGCAAAAACCGTTGCGCTCTGAATTTCACGTGCCGAGCTTCGTCACGGCCGATCTGATGGCCGAGTACCGCTTCGACGCCGACAACCTGGTGGTCAAAGCCAACCTGACCAACATCACCAACAAGCTCTACGCCGACGCGCTCTATCCGGCGCACTACGTGCCGGGCGCGGGCCAGATTCTGCAGGTGACCGCCAGCCTGAAGTTCTGACCCGACACCGCGCCAAGCCCATGCCGCCACACCCGTGTGGGGCGGCATGGGCTTGCATCCCAACCATTCAAACCAGCGATCTTCATGTTGCTCACCTTGCCCGACATCCTGAACCCCGACGATCTGCGCAAGGTCTACCACGCCCTGATCCAGGCGCCGTGGACGGATGGACGCGAGAGCGCCGGTACGCAGGCGCGGGCCGTGAAAAATAACCTTCAGCTGCCGCACGACTGCAAGGCCGCGCAGACCATCCGCTCGCTGGTGCTCGCCGGTCTGGATCGCAGCCCACGCTTTTTCTCCGCGGTACTTCCCCGCAAAGTCTTCACGCCGCGCATCAACCGCTACGCGGGCGACAGCAACGCCTATGGCAACCACATCGACAACGCGGTGCGCGTGCTGCCCAGCGGCGAGCGCGTGCGCACCGACGTCTCTTGCACCGTGTTCCTGAACGACCCGGCCGATTACGACGGCGGCGAACTGGTGGTGTCGGACACCTTCGGTGAACACAGCGTCAAGCTGCCCGCGGGCCACGCCGTGATTTACCCGGGCACCAGCCTGCACCAGGTCACGCCGGTCACGCGGGGCGAGCGGCTGGCCTGCTTCTTGTGGGTGCAAAGCCTGGTGCGCAGCGACGAACAGCGCCGCTTGCTGTTCGACTTCGACATGAACCTGCTCGCGCTGCGCCAGCGCCATGGCGAAACGCCTGAAACCACCATGCTCACTGGCACGTACCACAACCTGCTGCGCCAGTGGGCCGACACATGAGGCAGACGGCACTGCCCGCGGGCTTGGTGAGCCTGGCTGACCACGAACACCACGCCCACCGTGCGCTCGCCCCAGCGGTCTGGGCCTACGTCAGCGGCGGCGCGGCCGACGAGATCACCCTGCGCGCCAACGCCCAGGCCTGGCAAGCCATCGACCTGTTGCCCCGCGTGATGCGCCGGCTTGCCGGGGGCCACACCCGCGTGAAGCTGCTGGGCCGCGAATGGCCTCACCCGATTTTCGTGGCGCCCATGGCCTACCAGCGGCTGGCGCACCCGCATGGCGAGCAGGCCACCGCGCTGGCGGCCGCGTCGCTTGGCGCGGGCCTGGTGCTCAGCACCCAGGCCAGCACCCTGCTGGAAAACGTGGCATGTACCTTCTTGCCCGAACCCGATCGCGGACCACTGTGGTTCCAGCTCTACTTGCTGCCCGACCGCGGTTTCATGAAAACACTGGTACAGCGCGCCGAGGCGGCCGGCTTCGAAGCCCTGGTGCTCACGGTCGATGCGCCCGTGCAGGGCGCCCGCGATCGCGAGCGCCGCGCCGGCTTTCGTCGGCCTGCAGACATCACGGCGGTGAACCTGGCCGGGCGCGTGGCGCCTGCCGCTCGCACCTTGAAGCACGGGCAGAGCAAGCTGTTCGACGACCTCATGACGCACGCCCCCACCTGGGACGACATCGCCTGGCTGCGCTCCATCACGAGCCTGCCGGTGCTGCTCAAAGGGGTGGTGCATCCGGACGACGCGCGCCAGGCACTGGTTTGCGGCGCGGCCGGGTTGATCGTCTCCAACCATGGCGGTCGCACGCTCGACACCATGCCCGCCACCGCCGCGCTGCTGCCGCGCGTGCTGCAGGCGGTGGCGGGCGACGCGCCAGTGCTTGTGGATGGCGGCATCCGCCGCGGCACCGATGTGCTCAAGGCCATGGCGCTTGGCGCAGCAGCGGTGCTGGTCGGGCGCCCGGTGCTGCACGGCCTGGCCAATGCCGGAGCCACCGGCGTGGCGCATGTGCTGCGCCTGCTGCGCGATGAACTTGAGATCGCCATGGCGCTCACGGGCTGCGTCACCCTGGCCGATGCGCCCGGCGTGCTGGCTTCTTCAGGCGACTGATTCTTGTCATCATCTACTTAAATGCGAAGCATTATCATTTAAAATATATCCAACGGTGACCGCCGCACAACACCACCCAAAGGAAACACCATGACCACTGGACTCGCCGCCTTGGGGCTCAGCCTGATCCTGCTGCTGTGTGCGGTGTGGTGGATCTTCCGCCGCGGACACCCGAACAGCCCACCTCGCTAAACTGATGAGCTCACTCCGCGCCGCCCAGGCGCCGCGCCCCACGCCCATGTCTGCCACCCTGCCCCAGCACCTGCGCCGCCGCCTGGCCGTCGTGCTCGCGGTGGTGTTGCTTCACCTGGGCGCGCTCTGGGCGCTGCAAAGCGGTCTGCTTTCGCGCGCGGTGGAGCTGGTGATTCCGGTGCAGGTGCTGGCCGAGTTCATCGAGCCGCCGCAGCCACAGATCGAGCTGCCGCCACCTGCCCCGCCAGTGGCCACGCCCACCCCGCCCCAACCGAAACCAAGGCCGGTGCCACAGCCCTTGCCACAACCTGTGGCCGCGCTCACGCCAGAGCCCTCTGCGCTGGCGCCCGCGGTGCCGCTGAGCCCGCCAGCGCCGCCAGCGGAATCGGTGGTGGCTGCTGCCACACCCGCAGCCCCGCCCGCGCCCGCGGCGCCAATGCGCGTCGAACTGCCCTCCAGCAGCGCCGACTACCTGAACAACCCGCGTCCGCCCTACCCGCCTTTGTCCAGACGCCTGGGCGAACAGGGCCAGGTGGTGGTGCGCGTGTTCATCGAGGTGGATGGCACCGCCTCGCGCGCCGAGGTGCGGCAGTCCAGCGGCTTCGAGCGGCTGGATCAGACCGCGCTGCAAACCGTGCTGCGCTGGCGCTACGTGCCCGGCAAACGCGCCGGCGTGCCCGAGGCCATGTGGTTCAACGTACCGATCAGTTTTGTTCTGGAATAACCGTTTCTCGCAGGAGTCAGAAAAATCATGCAACCACCATTCGCCACCTCGGGCATCGCCCATGTCTGGACTCAGGGCGACTGGGTCACCCGCTCGGTGGCCATCGTGTTGCTGGTCATGTCGCTGGCCACCTGGATCATCATTTTGTGGAAAGCGCTGGATCAGCGTGCCCAGCGCGCCCAGGCCAAGGGCGTCGAAGGCTTCTGGCACAGCGCCGACTTTGCTGAAGGTCTGGACAAACTCGGCTCACCGGAAGGCAACCCGTTTCGCGCCGTGGCCCAGGAAGGCCGCGAATCCACCCGCCACATCCTGCACAAAGTTGGACACAACGGCTCGCCACCCCAGCGCCAGCTGCACGACAGCCTGGACGTGAGCGACTGGGTGGAGCGTTCGCTGCGCAAGAGCGTGGACGACTTCACCGCCCGCGCCCAAAGCGGGCTCTCGGTGCTGGCCTCGGTGGCCTCCACCGCGCCATTTGTGGGCCTGTTCGGCACGGTCTGGGGCATCTACCACGCGCTCCTGCGCATCGGCGCGGCTGGGCAGGTGAGCATCGACCAGGTGGCCGGGCCGATTGGCGAGGCGCTCATCATGACCGCGCTGGGCCTGCTGGTGGCCATTCCGGCGGTGCTGGGCTACAACGCCCTGGTGCGCGGTAACAAAGGGATCTGCCACCAGCTCAATCGCTTCGCGCACGACCTCCACGCCTACTTCGTCACCGGTGCCCGCGTCACCGCGGGTGGCGATGGCAAGGTGTTGCCGATGAAGAAAGTTCTCTGAGGAACCCCGCCATGGCCATTGGAACCAACCAAGACAACGACGACATGATGAGCGAGATCAACATGATCCCGTTCATCGACGTGATGCTGGTGTTGCTCATCATCTTCATCATCACCGTGCCGGTGATCAAGCACGCGGTCAACATCGAGTTACCGCAAGCCAGCATGGAAAAGGTGGTGGACAAGCCGAAAAATATCCGCCTGTCGGTGGATGCCGACGGCGTGTATTTCTGGAACGATCAGCGCGTGGACGACGCCGACTTCGCCGCCCGCCTGCAGGCCGCCGCCGCGCAGCAGCCTCAGCCCGAGCTGCATATTCGCGGCGACAAGGCGGTGCGCTACGAGCGCGTGGCACTTGCCATGGCCGCCGCGCAACGCAGCGGCGTGCACAAGATCGGCTTCATCACCGAGCCCGCGCCATGAACCCCGAACCCCGCCCGCAACCCGATCACCAACTGGTACCCGCAGATGACGAGCCCGAGGCCCATGAAGACGCCACCCCATCGCTCACCAGCGACTCCCTGCTGCGCGGCCGCAAGGGCGTGACGATCAGCCACAACGGTTTTGTCTACCGCCTGCAAGCCACCCGCCAGGGCAAGCTGATCCTGACGAAATAGCGTTTGAAATCGTGAGGCGACCCCGGGGATTTCACCGTCCCCGAATGTCGTTTTTGACCAGCCAAGGGGCTTCAGGCCCGATTAGCCACGTCTTTTTTCCTTTGCGCTGAAGGCGCCGCAGGCGTCAGGCGCCGATCGCTGCGATGCCTGCGCGGGCAATCTGCGCGTCTTCCGACGATTTCACGCCGCTCACGCCCACCGCGCCGATGCAGTGGCCGTCCTGCAGGATCGGCACCCCGCCCTCCAGCATGCCGGCCAGCGAGGGCGCGCTCAGGAACGACATACGACCCTGGTTGATGACGTCCTCGTAGACCTTGCTCTCACGCCGGCCGAGCGCCGCCGTGTTCGCCTTGGCGGGCGCAATGTGAGCGGAGATGGCCGCTGCGCCGTCCAGACGGTGCAGCGCCAGCAAATGGCCGCCGTCGTCAACGATCGCGATGGTGACGGCCCACTGGTTTTTCAGCGCCTCAGCCTCCGCGGCGGCCAGAATGCGTTTGACGTCGGCAGATTCAAGGGTCGGTTTGTTTTTCATGAACTTTTCCAAAAGAGGGTTGTCGTAGCACCGCATTGGACGAAGACCGTCATTTTTGCGACCCCAGACCATAACGCAGAGCTTGATGGCGGTGGAGTCACGAGTGCCCTCACCAAAACCGCTGTTTTCCAAGGGGATTCGCGCTGAGCGGTCCGTCCGTACAATGAACGCTTCGCAATCGCGACCATCGGCGCGTTGCATCGAACCATTTCACCGATGAAGGAGTTTTCACCATGATCGACCACGTACAAAACGGCGGCCGTTTCGGTTCCGCTGTGACCACCGCAGCGCAGCGCAACCAGGTGCTGCGCAACACCTACTGGCTGCTGGCCCTGTCGATGCTGCCCACCGTGCTCGGTGCGTGGATCGGCGTGGCCACCGGCATCACCGCCAGCCTGAGCGGCGGACTCGGCCTGATCGTGTTCCTGGGCGGCGCCGTGGGCTTCATGTTTGCCATCGAGAAAACCAAAAACTCGGCCGCTGGCGTGCCGGTGCTGCTGGCTTTCACGTTCTTCATGGGGCTGATGCTGTCGCGGCTGCTGGCCGGGGTGCTCGGCTTCAGCAACGGCTCCAGCCTCATCATGACCGCGTTTGGCGGCACCGCCGGCGTGTTCTTCGTCATGGCCAACCTCTCGACCGTGATCAAGCGCGACATTTCGGGCATGGGCAAGTGGCTGTTTGTGGGCGCACTGGCCATCATGGTCGGCGCAATCATCAACGTGTTCGTGGGCAGCACCGCCGGCATGGCGGCCATCGCCACCCTGGCCATCATCGTGTTCAGCATGTACCTGCTGTACGACCTCAAGCGCATCGTCGACGGCGGTGAAACCAACTACATCACCGCAACCCTCGGCCTGTACCTGAGCCTGTTCAACATTTTCCAGAGTCTGCTGGCACTGCTGGGCATCTTTGGCGGCGACCGCGAATAAGGCCTCGACGCCAACACTCCCAAGGGCCTTCGGGCCCTTTTTCTTTGCCTGCGTGGCTCAAATGCGGCTGCGGCGCTTCAAGTTTTCAGCATGCCGGCCGAAACAGACAACAAACCCACAGCCCTCCACCATGCGCCACCTCGTTTTCTCCCTTGGCCTGATCGTCGCCACCGGCAGCCTGGTGGGCTGTGACGCGCTGGGCATCGAAACGGCCACGCAGATCAACGCCAAGAAAGAGGCTGAGGCGCGGGCGATTGGCAGCGCCTGCCGCTACGCGCTTCGCGGCATCGAAGACTGTTTTGCCAGCAACGCCAAGGCTGGAAAAGCCGCGGTGTTTGAAGGCTGGAAGGAAATGGACCAGTACATGCGCGACAACCAGTTGGTCGGCATGCCGGCTGATGGTGGCGCCGCCAAGCCCGCCGCCCCCGCCGAGGCCACCGGCGCGCCCGACGCCGCCCGAACCGAGTCCAGCTCCAGCCGTTCCTGATCGGCGTTGGGGAGCGCCTCAGGCAGGTGAAACGGCAGGCAGCTCAAACACCGCCATGCTCTCCACGTGCGCCGTGTGCGGAAACATGTTCACCACGCCCGCTGCCACACAGCGGTAACCCGCCTGGTGCACCAGCAGGCCGGCGTCACGCGCCAGCGTCGCTGGGTTGCAACTCACGTAGACGATGCGCTGCGGCGGCGTCCAACCCCCGCGCAGTGCGGGGTTCTGATGCAGCTCGGCCAGTGCCTTGGCCAGCGCAAACGCACCCTCGCGCGGCGGGTCGACCAGCCATTTTTGCGCCACACCATCCGCCACCAACTGCTCGGGTGTCGTCTCGAACAGGTTGCGCGCTGCGAAATGGGTGAGCGCCAGTGCCTGCAAACGGCCCGCCTGGTTCAGCGCGAGGTTCTCGCGCGAGGGGTCTCGCTGCCCTCAATGCCCAGCACCTCGCCCGCGGTGGTGGCAATCGGCAGCGTGAAGTTGCCCAGACCGCAGAACCAGTCGATCACGCGCTCGTGCTTCCTTGCATCAAGCAGGCGCAGGGCACGCGTGACCAGCACCCGATTGATGGCTGGGTTGACCTGGGTGAAGTCGGTCGGTTTGAAGGGCATGGTGATGCCGAACTCGGGCAAGGCGTAAGACAGGAACGGGCCGTCCGTGTCCAGCAGCTTGACCGTGTCCGGCCCTTTGGACTGCAGCCACCACTGCACACCATGGCGCCCGGCAAAGGCCCGCAGGCGCGCCATGTCGTCCTCGCTGAGCGGCTCCAGGTGGCGCAAAACCAGCGCGGTCACCTCGTCGCCGCAGGCCAGTTCAATCTGTGGACAGGTTTCGCGGGCGTCCATGCTGAAGATCAGCTCGCGCAGGGGCATGAGCAGGGCACTGACGTGCGGCGGCAGCACGTGGCAGACCTTCATGTCGGCCACGTAGCGGCTTTTTCGCTCGTGAAAGCCAATCAGTACCTCGCCTTTTTTGTGCACATGGCGCACCGACAGGCGCGCGCGGTAGCGGTAATGGGCCGCAACATCGTCTCGGGTTTCACCTTGCCCAGGTGCCAAAGGTTGTCTTCCAGCACCCGCTGCTTGACGGCGACCTGCGCGGTCTCGTGCAGGTGCTGCATCTTGCAGCCACCGCAGGCGCCGGCGTGCAGCCCAAAATGCGGGCAGCCGGGCCGCACCCGCTGGGAAGACTCGCGGTGAATCGCAGTCACCACCCCCGCCTCCCAGTTGTTCTTCTTGCGGTGCACGCTGGTGCTGACCACCTCGAACGGCAAAGCGCCCTCGATGAAGACCACCTTGCCGTCGGGCCGGCGGGCGATGCCCTGGGCATCGATGTCCATGGATTCGACCACCACCCAGCCTTCGGGCAGCTCACCCCGGTCTGATGGATTGGAGTTGGGGCTGGCGGTGGTGGCCAGGCTGTTTTCGTGGGAATCGGATGCGCTCATGTGCAGATTGTCTCAGGCGCCAGCCGCCCGGCGACCTGAACCGTGCATGGTCAGGGCTTGAGCAGATCCTTCAGAAAACCGGCGATGGTATGACGCGTCTGCGGCAGGCTCAGCCCCAAGCCCTCAGATACTCGTCCCAGTGGCCCTCTGAGGACGCAAGCTTGCCCAGGGTTTCCTTCACGCGGGCAATTTCCTGCTCGTACTCGACTGCGGTGAAACCGCCGCGCATCTTCTGGAAACGGCAATACACCAGGTAGGTGTTCATCACATCGGTCTCGCAGTAGCGGCGCACATCGTCGGTGTGTCCGGCCAGGTATTGGGCATACACCTGTGAGCCATCCATGCCCAGCTTGCCGGGAAAGCCACAGAGTTTGGCCATGGCATCAAGCGGTGAGTTGTTCTTGGGGCTGTACATCGCCAGCAGGTCCATCAGATCGAGATGGCGCATGTGGTAGCGGCTGATGTAGTTGTTCCACTTGTATTCGCGGTCGTCCTCGCCCAGATCCCAGTACTTGCTGGCCTCCACGCCGTGGCGCAGGCCGCGGTAGTGCAGTACCGGCAGGTCAAAACCGCTGCCGTTCCAGCTCACCAGCTGCGGCTGGTGCTTTTCGATGGCGTGGAAAAACTGCTGCACCACCCTACCCTCGCTGTGGCCGTCGTGGTCCACAAAGGAGTGAACACGGAGCCCCTCCGAGTTCCGAAACACGCAACTGATCACCAGCACCCGCTGCAGGTGCAAGGGCGCGAAGTCGCTCTGCCCCCTTTCTTTGCGCTCGGCGAGCCAGGCTGCATAGACCTCCTCGTTGGTGGCATCAGGCGGCGCGCCGCGCAGCGCGCGCAAACCGTCCACGTCGGGGATCGATTCGATGTCAAAAACCAGCACTGGCCAGGACATGATCTCAACCCCCTGTGCCTACCGAGCTGAGCGCTGCCTCAGCGTTTGGGCAAGAAGGACAACGGATCCACCGGCTTGCCCTGCCGGCGCACCTCGAAGTGCAGCTTCACCCGGTCGGCGTCGCTGCTGCCCATTTCGGCGATTTTCTGACCCTGGCGCACGGCCTGATCTTCGCGCACCAGCAGAGCCTGGTTGTGGGCGTAGGCGGTCAGGTAAGTGTTGTTGTGCTTGAGGATGATCAGGTTGCCGTAGCCGCGCAAGCCGGCGCCGGCGTAGACCACCCGGCCGTCGGCAGCCGCTGACACCGTATCGCCAATGCGCCCTGCAATCGAGATGCCCTTGTTCTTGGCCTCGTCGAAATTGGCGATCACCTGGCCCTGTGCCGGCCACAGGAAGGTGATGTCGTCGGCACCGGCCGACGCGGGCGCGCTGGCGGCCGGTGGGGTGGGTGCCGGTGCCGGTGTGGCGGCGGTGCCGTCCAGCGGCCGGGCCGCCACCGCGCCTGGCACAACCGGCGTAGCCGTCACGCCCTTCGCGGGCGCCGAGGCAGCAGGGGGCATGGCGGCGGAGGCCACCACCGGTGGTACCACCCGCAACACCTGGCCGATCTCGATCAGATTCGGATTGCTCAGGCTGTTCCACGCCTGCAGGTCGCGCGGGCTCTGGCCCGATTCAAGCGCGATGCGGAACAGCGTGTCGCCAGGGCGCACGGTGTAGAAACCCGGCTTGCCAGCGTTTTCGGCACCAGGCAGCTGGGCCACCGCGGGTGGGGTGGCGCTCACGCCAGCGCGGTCTTCGACCGGCGCCGGTTGGGACACGCGGCGGGTGGAACAGCCGACGGTCAAGACCAGCGAAGCGCACACCGCCAGCATCGTCAGACGGTTGAACGGCTGGGGCGCCGCGTGGCGAAACTCGGCAACGGACGTGCCAGACGAAACGGTCATGAAAACTCCCAAGGAAGGTGCAGACCCGCACCAGGCGGCGGGACGCAGAAGCCGAATAAGCGTTGGCGGGCGCACCACCCGCGCCGCTCAGGCGATGCCCGATTTTAGAGGCACGAAGTTCACCGCCTCCAGCACAGTGCGCGTCAGGCCTGTGGCCGTTTTGTCGATCACCACCAGGTGCTGCCCACCCGAGCCATTGGCCGCGGGCGCCACCAGGCGGCCACCGACCGCGAGCTGCTCGGTCCAGGCCAGCGGAATGTCTTCCCCGCCCGCCGCCGCGATGATGGCCGCGTAGGGCGCACCGCGCGGAAAACCCAGCATGCCATCGCCCAGCAGCAGATGCAGGTTGGCCACGCGCAGTGGCCGCAGGTTGTCGCGTGCCCGCTCGTGCAGGCCGCGCAAGCGCTCAATGCTGTAAACCTCGCGCGCCAGGTGGCTGAGCACCGCCGCCTGGTAGCCACACCCGGTGCCAATCTCCAGTACCCGGCCGAGCTTTTCTGCGCGCCCCTGGCACAGCAACTCGGCCATGCGGGCCACCACGTTGGGCTTGGAGATGGTCTGCCCCAGGCCGATCGGCAGGCTGGTGTCTTCGTACGCCTGGTTGACCAGCGCCGAGTCAACAAACCGGTGCCGCTCCACCGCGTGCATGGCGCCGAGCACCATCGGGTCGGACACGCCCTGCGCCTGCAGCTTGCGCACCATGGCAGCGCGCACCGCCTGCGAATCCATGCCCAGGCCGGTAGCGTGCATCGGCGTGGCTGGCAAGCGCGCGGCGGGCAAGCGAGCGCTTGCCGCCCCGACAGGCGCTGACGCAGCAGCGCCGGAAAAAACAGCGGGAAAACCGGGCCGCGCCCGCGGAGCACCCGGCTTGCCGGGCGGGGCCGGATGCCTCATGCCGAGCCGCCCGGCACGGGCGCTGACATCTGAACCGCGGTCGGCACCCAGTAGGGCAGGCGCTGGTGGTCGGTGAGGTCGATCTGCAGCGGCGTGATGGTGGCATAGCCCTGGGCGGCGGCGTGGAAGTCGGTGCCCTCGTCGCCGTCTTTGGCCGCGCCAGCGCTGCCGATCCAGTACATGGTGTCACCGCGCGGATTGGTCTGCGAAATCACCTTTTCTGCCGCGTGGCGCCGACCCAGCCGCGCCACCTTGAAACCCTTGATCTGGTCGGCCGGCAGGTTGGGAATGTTCACATTGAGCAACCAGGGCAGTGCCGCTTCGACCGGGCTGGGCAGCGAAGGCAGCAACTGCGCCACCAGCTGGGCGGCCTTTTGAGCCGCGGCATCGAGGTGTGCCCAGCCCTTTTCGGTCTGGGAAAACGCGATGGCCGGCACACCAAACAGGTAACCCTCCATCGCAGCGCCCACGGTGCCGGAGTAAATGGTGTCGTCGCCCATGTTGGCGCCGTTGTTGATGCCCGAGACCACCAGATCGGGCCGGTAGCCGAGCAGACCCGTCAAGGCGATGTGCACGCAATCGGCCGGCGTGCCGTTGACATAGCGAAAGCCGTTGTGGGCGGTGTGCACATACAGCGGCGAATGCAGGGTCAGCGCGTTGGACTTGGCGCTGTTGTTGTGCTCCGGCGCCACCACCTCCACCTCCACCCCCGGAAGCGCCCGAATCGCCTCGTACAAGGCCACGAGACCTTTTGCCTGGTAACCGTCGTCGTTGGAGATGAGAATTTTCATTCGCTGGATTTTAGGTGGCGCCGGAGCCTGTCGGACTTGGGCGGCCAGCCGTCACGCCAGCGACAGCGCCGCGGGTTCACCCCCAGCGCGCCGCCCGAGCACCTACCTATCATGAGCTGCTCTTTGAACCCGACCCGATAGGACACCCCATGCATGCTTGGCTGTGCGAAAACCCGGTGGGCGTCGACGCCCTGAAGTGGACCGAGCTGCCCACGCCCGAACCCAAAGCGGGCGAGGTGCTGATCGAGATTCAAGCCGCAAGCCTGAATTTCCCCGATCTGCTCATCGTGCAGAACAAGTACCAGATGAAGCCGCCACTGCCTTTCGTGCCCGGCTCGGAATACGCGGGCGTGGTGCGCGCGGTGGGCGAAGGCGTGAAGCATTTGCGAATTGGCCAGAGCGTGGCCTGCCTGAGCGGCACCGGCGGCTTCGCCACCCACGTGGTGGCGCCCGCTGCCCTGTGCATGCCACTGCCACCGGGCTTTTCGCCGGTGGACGCAGCCGCTTTCATCATGATCTATGCCACCTCGTGGCACGCCCTGATGGACCGCGCGGCCCTGAAAGCGGGCGAAACCGTGCTGATTCTTGGCGCGGCCGGCGGCGTGGGCACGGCGGCGATTCAGCTGGCCAAGGCGGCCGGCGCGCGGGTGATCGCCGCGGCGTCGAGCGACGAAAAATGCGCGCTGTGCACCGCGCTGGGTGCCGACGAAACCATCAACTACAGCGTGCACACGCCCGATAAGGGTCTGCGCGACGAGATCAAGCGCCTCACCGGCGGCAAAGGCCCGGACGTGATCTACGACCCGGTGGGCGGCGACTTCGCCGAGCCCGCGTTCCGCTCCATCGCCTGGCGCGGGCGCTACCTGGTGGTGGGCTTTGCCAGTGGCCCCATTCCCAGCCTGCCGCTCAACCTCACCCTGCTCAAGGGCGCCAGCATCGTGGGCGTGTTCTGGGGGGACTTCGCCCGCCGCGAACCGAAGGCCAACGCCGACATGATGCAGACGCTGGCTGGCATGTATCTGAAGGGCCAGATCAAGCCGCAGATCGACCAGACCCTGCCCATGCAAGACCTGCCCAAAGCCTTCGCGGTGATGGGCTCACGCTCGGTCAAGGGCAAGCTGGTGCTGGTGAACTGAGATTGCTGGACGCCTCAGCGCTTGAAGCGATAGCCCACGCCAGTTTCGGTGACCAGGTGCCTGGGCATGGACGGCAGCTGTTCGATCTTTTTGCGCAGGTTGGCCATGTGCACGCGCACATAGTGCGAGTCATCCAGGTGGCCCGGTCCCCAGACCGCCTTGAGCAACTGAGCGTGGGTGATGACGCGGTCGGGCTGTGAGGCCAGCAGCGTCAGCAGCTTGTATTCGATGGGCGTGACGTGCAGCGCCTCGCCCGCGCGCTCCACCACATGCCGCACGAGATCGATCCGAATCTCGCCAAACTCGATCTGCGAGGCGCCATCGGGCGTTTGCTGCTGGTGTCGGCGCAGCTGTGCCCGCACCCGAGCCGCGAGTTCTCCCGCACCAAATGGCTTGATCAGGTAATCGTCTGCCCCCGCATCCAGCGCCGCAATTTTGCTGGCTTCGGTGGTGCGCGCCGAGAGCACGATCACCGGCATGGACGACCACTGGCGAAGCTCGCGGATCAGGTCAACGCCGTCGCCGTCTGGCAGGCCCAGGTCGAGCACCAACAGATCGGGCCTGCGCGTGGCGGCATCGATCAGGCCGCGCTGGTAGCCGTCAGCCTCGCAGACGCCGCAACCCTCTGCCTCCAGGGTGAGCCGCACGAAGCGCCGGATGTGGGCGTCGTCTTCCACAATGAGAACCTGCGGATGGTGTGTGTTCATGCTGCAGCGGGATTTTCCGGCGAAGGACCAGCGCCGAGGTCGGTGGGCGGTGTGCCGCGGGGCAGCGTGATGACAAAACGCGCGCCCGCCAGCGCACCGCCCGCCCCGGGTTGCATCCGGTTTTCACCCCGGATCTTGCCACCATGAGCCGACACGATGGCACGGCAGATGGCCAGACCCAACCCCACGCCGGGTGTGGCACTTTCACGCTGGCCACGTTCGAATTTCTCGAACACCCGCTCTTCGCCGCCCCTGGGCAAGCCCGGGCCCTGGTCATCAATGACCAGCTCAACGCGATCGCTGAGTGCCCGCACCGAAATCTGGATCGCGCTCCCGGCCGGGGTGTACTTGCTGATGTTTTCCAGCAGGTTGGCCAGCACCCGTTCCATCAGCACGGTGTCGAGCTTCAACAGTGGCAGGCCATCTGGCAGCTGGACGCGCACCTCACGACCCGCCAACGCGCTGCCGCAGGCGGCCAGCGCACTGCCAATCACCTCCTCCAGGGGCTGCCAGGCGCGGTTGAGCTGGACCGCGCCGGCCTGCAGGCGGGCCATGTCCAGCAGGTTGTTCACCAGCGCGTTCATGCGCTGGGCCGACTGCTGCATGTCGCGGGCCACCTCTTGTTGCGCGTCGCTGAGGCCGGGCGGCGTGAGTGCCAGCGCATCGGCCAGCCCCACCATTGAGGTCAGGGGCGTGCGCAGATCGTGCGAGATGGCCGAGAGCAGCGAGTTGCGCAGACGCTCCGACTCAATTTGTACCGTGGTGGTTTGCGCCACGTCGATGTAGTGAATACGCTCCAGCGATATCGCTAGCAGCGACGCGCAGGTCTGCAGCAGGCGCCGCTGCTCAATGTTCCAGGCGCGCTTCTGAGAAGGCTCGATCACCAACACACCGCGCACACGCATGGGCGCCTTCAGCGGCAGCACCAGACAGTCGCTGGCGGGCAGTGACGCGGTTCCGTGCCCGGCTTCTTCGCCCCGGTCGAAAGCCCATTGCGCAACCGCCAGGTCCACCGGCGCGGTTGCGCCGTCCATTGCCTGAAGCCGGTTGTGTTCGTCTGCCACCAGCAGCGCCGAGCGCGCGCCGAACTCACCGGTGAGGAAGCGCGCGCCGATCTCGGCCACCTGGGTGTTCATCAGCGCGGCCGACAGATCGCGTGACATGTCGTACAGGCTGCGCACCCGGTGCTCCCGCTGCGTGGCCGCCTCGGCCTGCTGCTTCAGGCCAGCGGTGAGCTGGCCCACCACCAGCGCCACCACCAGCATCACCCCAAAGGTGACCAGATACTGCACATCGCTCACCGCAAAGTTGAACCGCGGCGGCACAAAGAAAAAATCGAACAAGGCCACGCCCAGGAAGGCCGCCAGCACCGCGGGCCCGCGGCCGAACACCAGCCCGACACCCACCACGGCCAGCAGAAACAGCATGACGATGTTGCTGAGCTCCAGCAGGTCGATCAGCGGTGTGGCCAACAGGGCTGTAGCGCCGCAAACCGCGGTCGCCCAAAGGTAACCCTTCCAGCCACCTGCCTCGGGCTCCGAGCGCGCCACGGACGCACGCGCCAGGGCATCGGCGTCGGGATCGGCAGCCTGCCCCACCTGCACCAAATCGAGGTCGTCAGCGCGGTCAGCGATGCGGTCGGCCACGCTGCGCGGCCAGGGCCAGCGGCGAACCCGCCGCCCGAGCACCAGCCGCACGAGGTTGTGCTCGCGCGCGTAGCGCACCAGGGCAGTGGCGGTCTCTGGGGCGAACAGTGTGGCAGTGGTCGCGCCCAGCGACTCAGCGAGCTGCAGCGTGCGCTGGGCGGCCTCGCCCAAAGGCCGTCCAGGGGTTTCCACATGCACGGCATGCCAGGACACATCAAGCCGGGCAGCCATGCGCGCGGTGCTGCGCACCACCTTCTCAGCCTGGGCGCCAGGCCCCACCGCAGCCAGCAAGGCCTCGCGGTTGGGCCAGACCGGCTGGTTGGCACTGCCCAGGCGGTAGGCGCGCATCTCGCCATCCACCCGGTCGGCGGTGCGGCGCAGCGCCAACTCCCGCAGCGCGAGCAGGTTGCCCTTGCGGAAAAAATTGGCGGCTGCGCGCTCGGCGCGGTTGTCGCCGTCGCGCGGCAGATACACCTTGCCAGCCTTCAGACGTTGCAGCAATTCGTCGGGCGGCAAATCGACCACCACCACCTCATCAGCCTTGTCAAACAGGCGGTCCGGCACGGTCTCCCAGACGCGAATGCCGGTGATACCGCTGACGATGTCATTCAAGCTCTCCAGGTGCTGCACGTTCATCGTCGACCACACGTCGATGCCCGCGGCCAGCAACTCTTCAGCGTCCTGCCAGCGCTTGGGATGGCGAGAACCAGCCACGTTGCTGTGGGCGAGTTCGTCGAGCAGCACCAGGGCTTGCTCGTGCTGCGTGCCAAAGGCAAGGGCGGCGTCGAGATCGAACTCGGACAGCTGATGACCCCGGTACGGCACGGACCTCAGCGGCAAGCGCGGCAGGCCGTGCGCCAGCGCTTCGGTGTCAGGCCGGCCATGGGTTTCGACCACGCCCATCGTCACCGGCAGGCCCTGGGCGTGGACTGTGCGGGCAGCGGCCAGCATGGCGTAGGTCTTGCCCACACCGGCCGAGGCACCAAAGAAGATTTTGAGGTGACCGCGA
>JAIFNE010000188.1 GCA_020047875.1 Hydrogenophaga sp. | reverse complement strand
CACCCGGGCGAAAGCCGCAACGTGCACCAGTCGGTGACCCTGCTGGAAGCGATTGAAGAATTCCGCTTCGACGCCCTCATGGGCGGCGCCCGGCGCGACGAAGAAAAAGCCCGCGCCAAAGAGCGCATCTTTTCCCACCGTGACGGGTTCGGCCAGTGGCAACCCAAGGCCCAACGGCCCGAGCTGTGGACGCTGTTCAACACGCGGCTGGCGCCCGGCGAACACTTTCGTGTGTTCCCCATCAGCAACTGGACCGAGCTGGACGTGTGGCAATACATCGAGCGCGAAAACATTGCCCTGCCATCGATCTACTACACCCACCAGCGCGAGGTGGTGGAACGCCGCGGCCTGCTGGCGCCGGTGACCAAACTGACCCCGGCCAAAGACGGCGAGACGGTGCAGGTGCGCAGCGTGCGCTTTCGCACCGTGGGCGACATCACCTGCACCTGCCCGGTCGAGAGCCTGGCCGCCACGCCGGGTGACATCGTGATCGAGACCCTGGCCGCCGACGTGAGCGAGCGCGGCGCCACCCGCATGGACGACAAAACCTCAGACGCCTCGATGGAGAAGCGCAAGAAGGATGGCTATTTTTGACGCCCCCCGCGCCGCGCCTGCGGCGCGTCACCCCCCACTGGGGGACGGCGCTGGCGGCCGGCAGAGCCGGTTCCGCGGCGCCCTGGGTTAAGACACCGCCCGCCACCGACAACTCCGTTTGAAAACCTTTCATGAACACCACCACATCCTCACGGGCTGAGCCTGTCCAAGCCCAGGCACAAGACACCCGCCCCGCCCTGAAGTTCATCACCTGCGGTTCGGTAGACGACGGCAAAAGCACCCTGATCGGTCGTCTTCTGGTCGACAGCAAGGCCGTGCTGCAAGACCACCTGGCCGGTGTGCAGCGCCACGGCACCACCGATCTCGCGCTGCTGACCGATGGCCTGTCGGCCGAGCGCGAGCAGGGCATCACCATCGACGTGGCCTACCGCTACTTCAACACCGAAGCGCGCAAATTCATCATTGGGGACGCGCCGGGGCATGAGCAGTACACCCGCAACATGGTCACCGCGGCGTCAAGCGCCGACGCAGCCGTGATGCTGGTCGATGCCAGCAAACTGGCCTGGCAAAACCCCGGACTGTCGCTGCTGCCCCAGACCCGCCGCCACAGCGTGCTGTTGAAGCTGTTGCGCGTGCCGTCCATCGTGTTTGCGGTGAACAAGCTCGACGCGGTGGCCGACGGCACGCTGGCATTTGCCAATATCCGGGCGGCCCTCGCCACCTTCGCCGAACAGGCGGGCATTGCCATCGTCGCCACCGTGCCGGTGTCGGCGTTGAAGGGCTGGAACGTGGTGGAGCCCGCGACCGGCGCCGGCTGGTGCGGCTACCACGGCCCCAGCCTGCTGCAGATCCTGGAGCAACTGCCGGTGACCTCGAGCGACACCGGCCTGCCGCTGGCCTTTCCGGTGCAGTGGGTTGAAAAATTCCCATCCTCCGCCGACACCAGCCAGGGTCGCCGGGTGTTCTGGGGCCGCGTGGCCAGCGGCGCGGTGTCGCCAGGCCAGGTCATTCGGACCATGCCCAGCGGGCAAACCGCCGTGGTCGCCCAGGTGCTCAACCATGTGCGCCAAGCCTGGGCGGTATCGGGTGGCCAGAGCGCAGGCATCGTGCTCGATCGCGAACTGGATGTGTCACGCGGCGACTGGCTGCTGGCCGGCGACGCCGCTGGCGACGAACTCCAACCCCGACGCGAGATCCAGGCCACCGTGGCCTGGCTGGACGACGAGCCGCTGCAACCTGGGCGCACCTACTGGGCGCTGCACGGCCACCGGTGGGTGAAGGCCCGCGTGCTGCGCATCGACCACCAGATCGACATTCAAACCCTGGCGGAACACGAAACGGCCCATCTGGTGGCCAACGCCATCGGCCAGGTGCGTCTTGCACTGCAGGAACCGCTGGTGACCTTGCCCTTTGAGCGCGCGCGCTCACTCGGCGCGCTGGTGCTGGTGGACACGGCCAGCCACCGAACCGCGGGCGCGGTGCTGGTGCGCTGATCTGAAGCCATCACCTTTAACTTATGTCAAGGCCAGAGGCATGCCCGGGCCTTAACCTCACGAAAACCCTAAAATCAAGTTTTTTGCGCTTGCCACTGCTCACCATGACCCACGTTGTCACCGAATCCTGCATCCGCTGCAAGTACACCGATTGTGTGGATGTCTGCCCCGTGGACTGCTTTCGCGAAGGCCCGAATTTCCTCACCATCGATCCCGACGAGTGCATCGACTGCGCCGTGTGCATCCCCGAGTGCCCGGTGAGCGCCATCTATGCCGAAGAGGACCTGCCCAAAGACCAGCTGCACATGACCGCGCTCAACGAAGAGCTGTCGCGTCTACCCACCTGGAAAAGCATCACCAAGCGCAAAGAGCCGCTGCCCGATGCAGACAACTGGAAAGACAAAACGGGCAAGCTGCCCGAGTTGCGGCGATAAAGAACCATGGAACTCAAACTGAACCAACAGGTGCTTGAAACCGCTGCCGCCCACGACGGGCCGATCGAAACCGACGCTGTGATCGTTGGCGCCGGCCCGGTGGGCCTGTTCCAGGTGTTCGAGCTTGGCCTGCTGGAAATCAAGGCCCACGTGATCGACTCGCTGGCTTACCCCGGTGGCCAGCCGGTGGAGCTGTACCCCGACAAGCCGATTTATGACATCCCGGCCATCCCCGTCTGCACCGGCCAGGAACTCACCGACAGCCTGCTCAAGCAGATCGAGCCCTTCGGTGCCACTTTTCACCTGGGGCAAGAGGTGGTCAAGGTCGAGAAGCAGGATGACGGCCGGTTCTTCGTCGAGACCTCCAAGGGCACCCGGTTGCTCACCAAAACCATCTTCATTGCCGCCGGCGTCGGCGCATTCCAGCCGCGTACCCTCAAGGTGGACGGCCTGGAGCAGTTCGACGGCTCGCAGCTGTTTTACCGTGTGAAAAACCCGGCCGACTTTGCCGGTAAGAACTTGGTGATCGTCGGCGGTGGCGACTCCGCGCTTGACTGGGCGCTGAACTTCGCTGGCGACGGCGCGAACAAGGCCGAGAGCGTGATCCTGATCCACCGCCGCGACGGCTTCAAGGCCGCGCCCGCCAGCGTGGCCAAGATGAAGGAGCTGTGTGACGCCTACGAGATGCAGTTCATCGTTGGCCAGGTCACCGGCTTCGAGGAAAAAGATGGCCGACTCGCCGGCGTGAAAGTCACCGGTTCGGACGGTGTCACCCGGGTAGTCCCGCTGGATGTGCTGTTGGTGTTTTTCGGCCTTTCGCCCAAGCTGGGCCCGATTGCCGAATGGGGCCTGGAGATTGAGCGCAAGCAACTGGTGGTGGACACCGAGAAGTTTTCCACCAGCATCCCGGGCATTTTTGCGGTGGGGGACATCAACACCTACCCGGGCAAGAAAAAGCTCATCTTGTCGGGCTTCCACGAGTGCGCACTGGCCGCCTTTGGCGCCATGCCCATCATCTCGCCTGAGAAAAAAGTGTTTCTCCAGTACACCACCACCAGCCCGAAACTGCACAAGGTGCTGGGCGTGGAGTCACCGGTGTTTGACTGACGCTATCGGCGTTGCGCCACCCGCCAACAAAGCCCTCCCCGCGAGGGCTTTGCTACTTTTGGAAATGAGCCTCAGGCGACCTGCACAGGGAGCGCTCTGTCCGCCAAAGCCGCCGAACGCCCACGCGCCATGTTCACCGGCAACAACAACACCAGCCCGATCAGGAACAGCACGGCGGTGAACCCGATGGCCAGCCGCTGGTTGCCATCGGTCAACCAGGTGATAGCGCCATAGCTCAGCGGTCCGATGATGCTGGCCAGCCGGGTCGCAAACGTCCACAGGCCGTAGAACTCGGCCAGTTGGGCTGGTGGCGCGAACAGACCAGCCATGGCACGGCCGGACGACTGGCTGCTGCCCATGCACAGACCGGCAATGACCGCGGCATACCAGAAGCCGCCCTTGGTGGTGGTGAGCGCGGCGATGATGCAGGTGGCCATCCAGCCCACCAGCGTGATGGCCAGGGCCACCTTGTGGCCCATCCGGTCCTGCCAGTAGCCAAAGGCGAAGGCGCCAATGGCCGCCGCGATGTTCAGCACGAAGATCAGCACCATGGTTTCCTGCTGCACGAAGCCGATCACCTGTTCGGCGTAGATCGCCGCCAGCGTGATCGCCACCGCCACCCCGCCCTGATAAGCCACCGCAGAGGCCAGCAGCCACATGTAATCGGTATAGCGGCGGGCCTGGAGAAAGGTGTTTTTGAGTTGCCCGAAGGCATCTGCGACGCCATGGCGGCCCACCTGCGGGTTGGGCCGCGCACGCTCGCGCAACAGGCTCAGGGTCACCAGGGCCGAGGCGGCAAAAATTGCTGCCGTGATCAGCATCGTGACCGGCACAAACTGCGCAGCCTTCTGCCCCTGGCCCTGGGCCCAGATCACATAGGCGAGACTCAATCCGAGCGCCAACATGCCGCCCACGTAGCCAAAGCTCCAGCCCCAACCACTCACCCGGCCCATGGCCTGGGGTCGCGCAAGCTCAGGCAGGAAGGCGGCGATCAGCGAGTCGCCCCAGGCAAAACACAGGTTGGAAATCACGATCAGCACCACCGCCAGCCCGACCGCGCCCGGCTGAACCCAGGCCAGGGCAGCGGTGGCGAGCACGCAACCCACTGTGCTGAACACCAGCAGGCGCTTCTTGGCTCCATGCCGGTCGGCCCAGGCGCCCAAGAGCGGCATGGTGAGCATCACCAGGGCATGGGACACGCTGAGGGCCAAGGTCCAGACGAAGGTGGCCCATGGCGCAGCGTCCGCCACCGAGCCCACGAAGTAGGCGGCGAAAACCGCGGTAAGCACCACTGTGGTGTAGCCCGAGTTGGCGAAGTCGTACATCGCCCAGCCAAACACCTCGCGCTTGCGCACACCGGGGTTGAGGGCTTCGGTGCTGAACAGGGCCAAGGGTTGCTCCAGGCAAAGGGCTCACACCCAAACGCGCGCCCTGTGGCGCAGCGCCTGGTCAGCGTGATGACAAAGGGAATTCAGTGCAGGTGACGCGGCTTGCGGCCACCACCGTGGCCTGGCGAACCGCCATGACCCCGAGGGGGCTTGCCCAGGTGCATGGAGCTCACCAGCGCATCGAAGCGCTGGGTGAACAACTGGTCGACGGCGGCAACCACACCGCCGAGCTCGGCCGCATCGAAGTGGCGCTCCATGATGTGTACAACGTCCTGCACCAGCAGGTCGCGCTGCACCTGGAGAATGGCCGCGGGCGTCGGGCCCACAAAACACATCATGAAGTCGTCGCGGGCCTCCGCCTCTTCTTCCGATGCGGGCGCCTCTTCTTCGTCGTATTCGGTGTCGTAAAACGAGACCTCCAGCGGCGCGCCCGCAGCAGCGATTTCGTTCAGGCCCATGCAGGTTTCCTCCATCACCTGGCGGAAATCCTCATCGCCAGGAACGGTCCAGCAGATGTTGAGCACGTGCGCCTCGGCATCAAAACGAATCCCTGGCTCGTCCTCGTAGCTGCTTTCGGCAGCCGCCGCGAGCGAACGCGCACCGGCGTACTGCCACAGCGGTCTGAGCGCGTCCTGAATCTGCGCAAACACCACATCGTCACGCAACGGCACATCGCCATGCACATGGATTTCGAAGGGCGGGTTGTATCGGGTCATCAAAGTCACTCTACCGTGGAAGGCATGAAACGCCTAGTATGGGCGGAAGCCCCCTGACCGGGGGCAAACCGGTGTGCTCCCTCGCGGGGCAGCCCTGAATTTTAAGGCTATGCCAGGCCTCGCCACCCCGCAAGCAGCGGGAATTCGCCACAGGCGCTACCAGACACACGGGGAGGCTTGATTTGGCATAGCACCTGGGTAATGGGTATCGGTTCTTGCGAGATCGGCCGTTTCACGCCTGCGCAACGAATACACTCGCCCTGCGCCGCCCGGGTGGCGAAATAGGTAGACGCAGCGGCCTTAAAAGCCGCAGGCCGCAAGGCCGTACCGGTTCGACCCCGGTCCCGGGCACCACTCAAAGGCCAGCACGCTTTAAAAGACGCGTGACACTTCCCCTACTTCGAAGCCAGTGGAAAACGCGAAAGGCCGCATCGCTGGCGGCCGAGACATTGATTTTTGTGCTGTTTGGAGGCGCGACCCGGAGTCGAACCGGGCTAGACGGATTTGCAATCCGTTGCATAACCGCTTTGCTATCGCGCCACAAGAAGCCACCGGCAAGGCGCTTCGCTAACCTGCTGACAAAAAAGGGAAGCACAGCTTCCCTTTTTCAAAAATGGAGCGGGAAACGAGACTCGAACTCGCGACCTCAACCTTGGCAAGGTTGCGCTCTACCAACTGAGCTATTCCCGCATTACTTCAACGCTTTGGTGTGTTCGTCGAAGACCATGATTATAGCCCAAATATGTGGGCTTTTGAAGGGCCCCTGAACTTTTTCAAGTCAGTGTTTGACCCGGTCAACAACGCTCGCAGGCGTGCTCACCGCGGCGGCCGCCACCTGTGCGGCCACTTCCTCGTCGGTGAGCGCCAGAGGCTGGCGCTCCAGTGCGATGGCGAGCACTTTGTCGATCCACTTCACCGGAACGATTTCCAGCCCCTGCTTCACGTTGTCTGGTATCTCGGCCAGGTCTTTGGTGTTCTCTTCCGGAATGATCACCGTCTTGATGCCGCCACGCAGTGCAGCCAACAGCTTCTCTTTCAGACCACCAATGGCGGTGACCTCGCCGCGCAAGGTGATCTCGCCCGTCATGGCCACATCGGCACGCACGGGAATGCCGGTCAGTGCCGACACCAGTGCGGTGGTCATGGCCGCTCCCGCACTCGGACCATCCTTGGGGGTGGCGCCGTCGGGTACGTGAATGTGGATGTCGTGTTTGTCGAACTGGTGGTCTTTGATTCCCAGAGCACGTGCACGACTGCGTACCACCGTGCGCGCCGCCTCGACCGACTCCTTCATCACATCACCCAGCGAACCGGTGCGGGTGATCACGCCCTTGCCCGGCATGATCGCCACCTCGATGGTCAACAGATCACCACCGACCTCGGTCCAGGCCAGACCAACCACCTGCCCAACCTGGTTTTGCGCCTCGGCGCGCCCATAGCTGTGCTTGCGCACACCCAAGAACTCGCTCAGATTGCCGGCGTCGACCACCACGGTAGGCACATACTTTTTCAGCAGCAGGCCCTTGACCACCTTGCGGCAGATCTTGGACAACTCGCGCTCCAGTGAGCGAACGCCCGCCTCGCGGGTGTGATAACGCACGATATCTCGAACCGCCGATTCTTTCACCTCGAGCTCGCCCTCCCGAAGACCGTTGTTCTTCAGCTGCTTGGGTAGCAGGTAGCGAATGGCGATGTTGGTTTTCTCGTCCTCGGTGTAGCCCGACAGACGGATCACTTCCATCCGATCCAGCAGGGCCGGTGGAATGTTCATCGAATTCGAGGTGGCGATGAACATCACGTCGGACAGATCGAAATCCACCTCGACATAGTGATCACCAAAGGTGTGGTTCTGCTCCGGGTCCAGCACCTCCAACAAGGCACTCGACGGGTCTCCGCGGAAATCGGTGCCCAACTTGTCGATCTCGTCAAGCAGGAACAGCGGGTTGCGCGTGCCAACCTTGGACAAGCTTTGCAACACCTTGCCCGGCATGGCACCAATGTAGGTACGGCGATGGCCCCGAATTTCGGCTTCATCGCGCATACCGCCCAACGCCATACGGACATACTTGCGCCCCGTCGCCTTGGCCACCGACTGCCCCAGCGAGGTCTTGCCCACGCCCGGCGGTCCGACCAGACACAAAATGGGCGCCTTGACCTTGTCCACCCGCTGTTGCACCGCGAGGTACTCAAGGATGCGGTCTTTCACCTTCTCCAGACCATAGTGGTCTTCGTTGAGCACCTGCTCGGCGTAGGCCAGATCGTGCTTGATCTTTGTCCGCTTGCTCCAGGGCAAAGACACCAGAGCATCGATGTAGTTGCGCACCACCGTGGCCTCGGCGGACATCGGCGACATCAACTTGAGCTTCTTGAACTCGGCCTCGGCCTTCTTGCGGGCCTCGGCGGGCATGCGGGCCGCCTTGATCTTCTTCTCGATCTCCTCGATGTCGGCGCCCTCTTCGCCTTCGCCCAGCTCTTTCTGGATCGCCTTCACCTGCTCGTTGAGGTAGAAGTCGCGCTGGTTCTTCTCCATCTGGCGCTTGACGCGACCACGGATTTTTTTGTCGACATTCAGAATGTCGACTTCCCGCTCCAGCTGCTCGAACAGGTTCTCCAGCCGCTTGTTCACCGGATCGAGGTCGAGCACAACCTGCTTGGATTCGAGCTTGAGCGGCAAATGCGCAGCAATCGTGTCAGCCAGCCGGCCCGGATCGTCAATGCTGGAGATCGAGGTGAGGATTTTGCTGCATCACCGCCCGGCGCAGCGCTTCGATCTCGGTCGACACAGCCGGCATCCGCTCGGCCGCCGGATCCACCGGTTTCACGCTCGCGACAAAGTGGTTTTCGCCCTCGGCGATCGACAGCACCTTGGCACGCTGCACGCCCTCCACCAGCACCTTCACCGTGCCATCGGGCAGCTTGAGCATTTGCAGGATGGTGGCGACGCATCCCATTTCGAACATGTCTTCGGTGGACGGCTCATCTTTGGCTGCGGCCTTCTGCGCCACCAGCATGATGCGGCGCTCCGACTCCATGGCGGCCTCCAGCGCCTTGATGCTCTTGGGTCGTCCCACAAACAGCGGAATCACCATGTGAGGGAACACCACCACATCACGCAGCGGCAACAGCGGCAGGTCGATGGGGGTACTCGGCAGGGCAGTTTGTCCAGACATTTTCAACCTCAACAAAACGGAAAGATGGAGGCGTTGCGGCCACCGACCCAATCACGCGACGCCGTGATCGGCAGAAGACTCAGCCAACGGCTGCGCGAGTCCCGGCGTGGCCTCAGGCCTGCTTGGCGGTCTCGCGGTAAACCAGCAGCGGCGGCTTGTTCTCGTCGATGGTGGACTCATCCACCACGACCTTCTCCACATTGTTCAGACTCGGCAGATCGAACATGGTGTCGATCAATGCATTTTCCAGGATGGAGCGCAGCCCTCGGGCGCCCGTCTTGCGGATCAGCGCTTTGCGGGCGATCGCCTTCAACGCGGCCGGGCGCACCTCAAGCTCCGCACCCTCCATGGAAAGCAGGCGGGAGAACTGCTTCACGACCGCGTTCTTGGGCTCGGTGAGGATCTGCACCAGGGCATCTTCGCTGAGCTCGGACAAGGCGGCGATCACCGGCACGCGGCCCACCAGCTCCGGGATGAGACCGAACTTGATCAGGTCTTCCGGCTCGATCTCCTTGAAGGCGTCGGTCAGGCTGCGCTGCTTCTTGCTCTTGACCACCGCGCCAAAGCCCATGCCAGACGCCTCGGTGCGGTTCTCGATGATCTTCTCCAGACCGGCAAACGCGCCACCGCAAATGAACAAGATGTTGGTGGTGTCAACCTGCAGGAAATCCTGGTTGGGATGCTTGCGACCGCCTTGCGGTGGCACGCTGGCCATGGTGCCTTCGATCAGCTTGAGCAACGCCTGCTGCACGCCCTCGCCCGACACGTCCCGCGTGATCGAGGGGTTGTCTGACTTGCGGGTGATCTTGTCGATTTCATCAATGTAGACGATGCCTTGCTGCGCGCGCTCCACATCGTAATTGCAACTCTGCAGCAGCTTGGCGACGATGTTTTCCACGTCTTCACCGACGTAACCGGCTTCGGTCAGCGTGGTCGCATCGGCCATGACGAAGGGCACATTGAGCATGCGCGCCATGGTTTGCGCGAGCAAGGTTTTGCCCGAACCCGTAGGACCGAGCAGCAAGATGTTGCTCTTGGAAAGCTCGACCTCGTCTTTGCGTGAGGTCTGCTTGTGACGAAGTCGCTTGTAGTGGTTGTAGACGGCAACCGCCAGCGCCCGCTTGGCGCCGTCCTGGCCGATCACGTAGCTGTCGAGGTTGGCCTTCAGGTCTGCCGGTGTGGGCACGTCATCGCCCTTGGCGGCAACGTCCAGCCCGGGCAGCTCGTCGCGAATGATGTCGTTGCAGAGCTCAATGCACTCGTCGCAGATAAAAACCGAGGGGCCGGCAATCAGCTTCTTCACCTCGTGCTGGCTCTTGCCGCAAAAGGAACAGTAAAGGGCTTTTTCGCCAGAGGCGGCTTTTTTATCGGCCATGGATTCGATGCTTCAGGAGAAAGGTGGTGGCAAGTTGAGGAGAATGATAGTGCAGGCACCCAAGCACCCAGATTGAGAAAAAGCACCGAAATCGATCGAATTCGGGCGCTTTTCCTCTCGGTACAGCTGGGTGGTGCGAACGGGGGATCAGGCAGCGGTGGGCCGCTTGTCGATCACCTTGTCGATCAGGCCGTATTCGGCGGACTCGGCGGCGGTCATGTAGTAGTCCCGCTCGGTGTCGCGCGCAATGCGCTCCAGCGGCTGCCCGGTGCGTTCCGCCAAGATCTTGTTGAGTTGCTCGCGGGTCTTCAGGATCTCGCGCGCCTGAATCTCGATTTCGGTGGCCTGACCGCGGCTCCCGCCCGAGGGCTGGTGAATCATGATTTTGGAATTGGGCAGGGAGAACCGCTTGCCCTTGGCGCCAGCCGCCAGCAGAAATGCGCCCATGCTGGCGGCAAAACCGACGCACAGCGTTGACACATCGGGCTTGATGAAATTCATCGTATCGAAAATCGCCATGCCGGCCGTGACCGAGCCGCCGGGCGAGTTGATGTAGAACGAAATGTCCTTGTCGGGGTTCTCGCTCTCCAGAAAGAGCAGCTGCGCCACCAGCAGGTTGGCCGAGTGGTCGTTGACCTCGCCCACCAGAAAAATCACCCGCTCCTTGAGCAGACGCGAATAGATGTCGTAGGCGCGCTCGCCGCGTCCCGACTGCTCGATCACCATGGGCACCATGCCCAGGCCCTGAATATCCATACCGCTCATCGCATTCTCCATGTGGTGGTTTCGTGGGGTGCATGCCCCATGCGCCTACTGTAACCAACCCGCAAAGGCAGACTGTCCGCTGCGGAGATGGCCTCTTCGGGCATATGGCCCGCGGTCGGCCAAAGACAAGCCACCGCGGACGAAAAAAAGGGCGGATCGCTCCGCCCTCGCGAACGGGTACCGCGCGGTGATCAGGCCTGGCCCATGAGCTCGTCGAACTCGATCGGCTTCTCGGTCACCTTGGCCTGCGACAGCACGTACTCGGCCACGTTGTTTTCGATCACGATGGCTTCCACCTCGGCCATGCGGCGGTTGTCGCTGGTGTACCAACGCACCACATCAGCCGGCTTTTCGTAGGACGCGGAGAGCTCCTCGATGTGTGCCTTGATCTGCTCGGGCTTGGCCTGCAGCTGCTGCGCGCGCACCAGTTCTGCCACCACCAGACCCAGGCGCACGCGACGCTCTGCCTGAGGGCGGAACAGATCCTCGGGGATCGGCGCCTTCTCGGCGTCTTTCACACCGCGCTGTTTGAGGTCTGCACGAGCACCTTCCACCAGGCGCTCCAGTTCGGCCTGCACAGCGGCCTTGGGCAGATCGAGCACGGCCTTGGCCGCCAGCGCGTCCATGGCGGCCTGCTTGTTGCGTGCCAGCACGCGAAACTTCACTTCGCGCTGGAGATTTTTCTTGATGTCGGCGCGCAGGCCATCGACCGTGCCCTCGGCAATGCCGAGCGACTTGGCCAGCGCCTCGTCGACCTCGGGCAGGTGTGCCGCTTCGATCTTGTTGACAGTGACCAGGAAATCGGCGGTTTTGCCGGCCACGTCTTTGCCGTGGTAGTCCTCGGGGAAGGCCAGGGGGAAGGTCTTGGACTCGCCCGACTTCATACCGCGCACCGCATCCTCAAACTCCTTGAGCATCTGGCCGTCACCCACGATGAACTGAAACGCCTCGGCCTTGCCACCCTCGAAGGGCTCGCCGTCGATCTTGCCGGCGAAGTCGATGGTGACGCGGTCGCCATCGGCCGCGGCCTGGTCCTGGGGGCGCTGGGCGAAGGTGCGGCGCTGCTTGCGCAAGATGTCCAGCGTGCGATCAATCGCGGCTTCGCTGATCTCGGTCGACACTTTTTCCACCTCGGCGGTGCTGAGGTCGCCGATCTGGACCTCGGGGTAGACCTCGAACACCGCGTCAAACGAGATCTGGCCCTCGGGCGCGCCCTCTTTTTCGGTGATCTTCGGCTGGCCCGCGACGCGCAGCTTGGCCTCGTTGGCGGCGGTGGCAAACGCCTCGCCCACCTTGTCGTTCATGACCTCGTAGTGCACCGAGTAACCGTATTGCTGCGCAACCACGTTGAGGGGCACCTTGCCGGGGCGAAAACCATCCATCTTCACCTTGCGCGCCACGTCCTTGAGGCGACGGGTCACCTCCTGTTGGATCGCCTCGGCCGGCAGGGTCAGGGTGATCTTGCGCTCAAGCTTTTCCAGGGTTTCAACGGTCACGGTCATGGGTTTCTCCAGAGGTGGAATCGTTGGCCAACGGCTGTGACCAACGGAAAAGAAAGGATGTCTTGCTTGCTGTGGTGCGCGGGGGGGGACTCGAACCCCCACACCATTGCTGGCGTCAGGACCTAAACCTGGTGCGTCTACCAATTTCGCCACCCGCGCGTCCGTGTCCGGCAAGCCTTGGCCGAGTGTGCGAGACACCCAGACGCCTGAATCCTGCTGGAAAGCAACCGGCGATTGTAGCGGTTGCGCCCTGTCAGCCAGCCAGCCGCCGGCGCAGCACGCGCACGGCGCTCTCCGGCGTGGTGAACACCGGCAACCCGAGCGCCTGTTCAACCGCTTCCCGAGCCCGCGCCATGCTGAACTGGGCCAGCGCAATCAGGCTACAGCCCTGCGCTTGAAGCCGCTGGGCGGCAGCCACCACCAGCGCGTCGTGTGCCGCGCCGTCTCCGGCGTTCAAGGCCTCCATCGCGCCCGCGGCAAGCTCGCAGCGCAGATCGGTGTCCCGCGGGAATTCAGCCGGCATGGAACTCAGGGTGGGCGCAAACGACGCCACCAGACCGATGCGCCCGCCAGCCGGCACGCGCGGCAGGGCAGCCACCACCTCGGCAATCATGGCCTCGTTGGGCTTGAGCACAGGCATCTGCGGGCGGCGTGCCGCCACCGCCTCGATGCACGGGCCAAAGGCCGAGCAGGTGAACAAGATGGCCTGCGCGCCGGTTCGCTCTGCATAAGTCGCCAGCGCCTCAAAGCGCTGGTGCATGGCCAGATCCAGCCCTGCGCTGCTGCGCGCGAGGTCGGCCGACAGGCTGTCGTCGAGCAGGTTCATGCGCTCGGCCTCGGACCAGTCGCGGGCCAGCACCGCGTTGATGGGCGCCACCGAATGCGCGAGCGCATGGATCAGGGCGATGCGGGGCATCTCAGGCCCGGGCCGTTGCCGCTTCCAGGCGGATCCGGCGGCGCTGCAACTGAATGATCAGTCCCAGCAACAGGAAGGCTGGGACGAAGAACCACTCTTTGGCGGGACGGTCAGCCGGCACCTCCATCGAGGTGATGCGGAAACTCTGCTCGATGCCCAGTTTGTCTGCAGCGCTGCCGAATTTCACCGCCACCACCATCAGGCTGTCGCCATCGGCCATCACGGTCAAGCCCGCACTGGCCAGGCGGGTCTGGGCGTCACCGGGCGCGCCCAGTGGCACCAGAACGCCCTTGCGAACATCGTCGCCGTTCATGTTCATGCCCTCGATCCAGACCCGTTTGCCGGTGTTGGCAGGCGCCTGGGCAATCAGCTCGCTCATGCGCTCGCCGCGCACCTCGTCGAACTGGGGGTGGATCATGTCCATCCAGAAGCCAGGACGGAACAGCGTGAAACACACCAGCAGCAGCAGCGCGCTTTCGTACCAGCGACTGCGGGTGAAGAAATAGCCCTGCGTGGCCGCGGCAAACACCAGCATGGCCACCACTGCGGTCACCACAGTGAGCGCCAGCTGCAGCGGCCCGTCGATTCCGATCAGCAGCAACTGCGTGTTGAAAATGAACAGAAACGGCAGGATGGCCGTGCGCATGCTGTAGAAGAAGGCGGTGACCCCGGTCTGGATCGGATCGTGGCGCGCAATCGCCGCGGCGGCAAACGAGGCCAGACCCACTGGCGGCGTCACATCGGCCATGAGACCGAAGTAAAAAACAAACATGTGCACCGCGATCAGCGGCACGATCAACCCGCTCTGCGCGCCCAGCTCCACCACCACCGGCGCCATCAGGGTGGAGACCACGATGTAGTTGGCTGTGGTCGGCATGCCCATACCCAGAATCAGGCTGATCAGCGCCACCAGCACCAGCATCAGCATGAGGTTGCCGCCCGAGAGCAGCTCGACCAGCTCGGTCATCACCAACCCAACGCCTGTGAGCGACACGGTGCCAACGATGATGCCCGCTGCCGCCGTGGCCACGCCAATGCCGATCATGTTGCGCGCCCCGGTCTCCAGGCCGGAAATGAGGTCGACCAGACCGGCACGGAGGTCGGCGCGGATGTTGGACGCACCGCGCATCACGCCCAGAATCGGCTTCTGGGTCAGGATGATGAAAATCATGAACATGGTGGCCCAGAAGGCCGAGAGCCCAGGCGAGAGCTTCTCAACCATCAGACACCAGACCAACACCACCACGGCCAGCAGGTAGTGCAGGCCCGAGCGCACCGTCGGCCG